>NZ_JBBMFA010000081.1:0-60658 GCF_040096265.1 Ruthenibacterium intestinale | reverse complement strand
TGCAGGGTGGGGAGCATCACTATTTGGCGGTGGCTGTTTTTCTCTTGTATTTGGCTTGATATGCCATGCAGTTATTACATTGAGAAGAAATGACAAATGATGACATATCCTGCTTTCTAGTCTTTTCGGTCATATCGCGTAAAAAAGCCGCTGCTTTTGGCTTTCCAATAGCGGCGGCAAAGGGAAATATCCTTTGAATACCTTACAGAAGAAAAGTTTTGCAGCATTATAAAAATAAAAGCCTATACCATTTTGGAAAGAAAAGATACATAATAGTCAAGACGGCAACAATCAGAAGTTATGGAGGGTAACAATGGAATATAGTAAGGAAGATTTAATGGAAGCAAAAAGGCAAATTTTGGGAGTGGGAGAGAACATGGGAACAGAGGAAAGCAAAAAGATCTGGGAGAAAAACGCACAATTTTGGGATGATGCAATGGGTGACGAATCCAATGAATTTCACAGAGAGGTAGTACGTCCCAAAGTAACGGAACTTCTCTCTCCTGATCCTTCGGATTACATTTTGGATATTGCGTGCGGCAATGGAAATTATTCTTCGTATCTTGCACAGAGAGGCGCTTCGGTCGTCGCTTTTGATTACAGCAAAAAAATGATAGAATTGGCTAAAAGACGGCGATCACAATATGCAAAACAAATTGAGTTTTGCGTAGCGGATGCGACCAATAGAGAAAGCTTATTAGGATTAAAAAGAAATCGAGCCTTTACGAAAGCAGTTTCTAATATGGCAATTATGGATATTACGGATATTGAACCGCTTTTTATGGCTGTTTATGAACTATTGGAGGAAAACGGGATTTTTGTCTTTGCAACGCAGCACCCTTGTTTTATCACATTGACTGAAAAATATATGACACCGCACAGTTACTATGATATAGCGATCGAAGGGCAGCCGGAGGAGCAGATTTATTATCATCGTTCCATACAAGATATTTTTAACCTTTGTTTCAGAGCTGGATTTGTCATTGATGGATTTTATGAAGAATGTTTCAAAAACAATAAAGAAATTCCTATGGTAATGATAGTAAGGCTTAAAAAGGTAAAACGTGATAGCTTAAAATAAATTCAAGTTTGCCGGATAAATAGCAAACCCGGCCGAGCCAGTCAACGGTCAAGATGAACGGGCTTCGCCCGCCGTTGACAGCCCCGCCCGGTTTTGCAGTTAGGCAGTCAAGGAGCGACAGCCTAAAGTGCTGCCGCCCCTTACTATCATAAAAAGCAACTACTAACCAGCCACAGCCCTTTTGGGAGGAAAGGGGGATTTTCCATGACCTGTACAGAAGAATATCGGGAACATATCGAGTACACTTTCCATGCCTTTTGCAAAGTCGTTATCCGAAATGCAACGATCAACGCAGCGAGGACACGGAGCAGGAAGCACAAAAGAGAAATATCCCTTGAATACCTCACAGACGAAAAGCACTACCCTTTAGGCACGACAGATGAATATTTCCAAGCCCCGGAGCCGGACGAGGAATACATACTTACCCTTTGCGGCGATACGGTCATTTTCAGCAGCGGTTTACTTGCGGAAGCCCTGTCACGGCTGGACGAACGGGAGCGGGAAATGATTTACCTGTCCTTTTTCAAGCGTATTCCACAGCACGAAATTGGCAGACAGTACGGGCGCAGCCGCAGCACAGCGGGCTACCATATCCGAAAAGCCCTACGGCAGCTCCAAGCGGAAATGGAGGGAATGGCATATGAGAAATAATAGGCTTCTCCCCTATGAAACAATCGTCCAAGCCGCCAGCGGGGAGCCGGAAGCGGTGGGAACTGTATTGCAGTATTACCGCCGCCGCATACAATGTGCCGCCCGTGTGAATGGACGGGTAGACCAAGATACAGAGGACTACATCACCCAGACGCTTCTCACAGCTATTTTCAAGTTCCGCTTTGGGAGATAGCGCTACCGCCTACAACTGAATAACCGCCGCTTCGCCGGCAACCAGAAAGCAGTAAATCTATTCAACAGATTTGCTGCTTTTTTTCGTTCCTGTTTGGCATTTTTGAAAATCCCCAGTATGAAAAAACAAAAGGGAAAATAGCCGCCGCAGTTGGCAAAATCCCTTACTTATCCGTAGAGGGTATCAAAGAAAAAAATACTGCCATTGTCCGCCTATTCCGGCTTGCGTGGTGTTGTAGGGAATAGAGGGGAAATTCTAAAAATCTCCGTCCATTTTGCTTTGCGTGGTGTTGTAGGTAGTGAAAGGAAAATTTTCAAGATAAGCCGGAATAGCGGGTAGCAAAGCCCTTTTGAAACGTTTTGTTAGCGGAAAGGACGGGAGCCGGGGAACGCCGGAGTTTTTCAGAGCAAGATTCTACCGAGGTGCCAAAATTCGCTCTCCGCTTATTTTTGCCCCTGCGGGAATCTTGTTGGGGAGTGCCTTCCCCAAACCCTGCTATGCGCCCTGTCGGGCGAGAAAGGAGGTCACAGACCATGCGAAAGAAATACAATACGCCCCACCGCCGTCATGTGGTAAAGACCCGCATGACCGATGAAGAATACGCCGACTTCACCGGGCGGCTGGCGGCTTATGAAATCAGCCAGTCCGAGTTTATCCGGCAAGCCATACGGAAAGCGACCATACGCCCCATTGTCACCGTTTCCCCGGTCAATGACGGGCTGCTTGCCGCCCTCTCCAAGCTCACGGCAGAGTACGGGAAAATCGGCGGCAACTTAAACCAGATTGCCCGGAGCCTGAACGAATACGGAAGCCCCTACCGGGGGCTGGAAAAGGAAGTGCGGGGAGCCGCCGCCGACCTTGCCGCCTTGAAGTTTGAAGTCTTGCAGAAAGTAGGTGAAGCCGTTGGCGATACTCAAACATATCAGCTCTAAAAATGCCAACTACGGGGACGCTGAAAAATACCTCACATTCGAGCATGACGAGTTTACCATGAAGCCCACCCTTGACGCAGACGGGCGGCTCATACCGAGGGTAGACTACCGCATATCCTCTCTGAATTGTGGCGGGGAGGATTTTGCCGTTGCCTGTATGCGCTCCAATCTCCGCTACGGCAAGAACCAGAAACGGGAGGACGTAAAGAGCCACCACTACATCATCAGCTTTGACCCACGGGACGGCCCGGACAACGGCTTGACCGTTGATCGGGCGCAGGAGCTGGGCGAGAAGTTCTGCGCCGAGCATTTCCCCGGACACCAGGCCCTTGTCTGCACCCACCCGGACGGACACAGCCACACCGAAAATATCCATGTGCATATCGTCATTAACAGTCTGCGGATTGCGGAGGTTCCCATGCTGCCCCACATGGACAGGCCAGCGGACAGGAAAGCAGGCTGCAAGCACCGCTGTACGGACGCAGCTATGAACTATCTGAAAGCCGAAGTCATGGAGATGTGCCACAGCGAGGGGCTTTACCAGATAGACCTTTTGAACGGCAGCAAAGAACGCATTACCGAGCGTGAGTATTGGGCGCAGAAGAAAGGACAGGCTGCCCTTGACAGAGCCAACGCCCCTATTGCTGCGGACGGTATCGCGCCCCGGCAGACCAAGTTTGAAACGGATAAGGCGAAGCTGCGCCGGACTATCCGGGAAGCCCTTGCCGCTGCTTCCGGCTTTGATGAGTTTGCCGCCCTGCTTCTCCGGCATGGTGTGACCGTCAAGGAGAGCCGGGGGCGGCTAAGTTACCTCACGCCGGACAGGACGAAGCCAATTACCGCCCGGAAGCTGGGGGACGATTTTGACCGGGCTGCTGTCCTCTCCGTTTTGGAGCAGAACGCCGCCAGAGCCGCCGAAAAACCCGCAGCCATAGCGGAATACCCCGGCAGTATCAAAGACCGCTTACGGACGAAAAAAGAAGCGAAAAACGCCCCGAACAATGACGCTGTACAGCGCATGGTAGACATAGCCGCCAAGCGAGCCGAGGGGAAAGGACGGGGCTATGAGAAGTGGGCGACCATGCACAACCTCAAACAGATGTCGGCTACCCTCATGCTCTACCAGCAGTATGGCTTTTCTTCCCCGGACGAGCTGGACGCTGCCATTTCCGCAGCCAACACCGCCACGCAGGAGAGCCTTGCCGGACTGAAAGGGCTGGAAGCCGCTATCCGGGAGAAAAAGGAATTGCAGCGCAACCTTTTGGGCTATATCGGCACGAAGCCCGCCCGTGACGGTCTGAAAGCGCAGAAATCGGAGAAAGCCCGGAGAGCCTACCGGGAACAGCACGAAAGCGATTTTATCATAGCGGACACAGCCGCCCGTTATTTCCGGGAGCATGGAATAACCAAGCTGCCAGCCAGCAAAGCCCTGCAAAGGGAGATTGAGCAGCTTACCGTCCAGAAGAACGCCGGATATAACGACTACCGGGAGAAACGCCAGCGGGCGCAGGAGCTTCAGACAGTCAGACGCAATATCGACCAGATTTTAAGGGGCGCACCGAGCCAGCAGAAAAAGCGTGAACAGGAGCGTTAAAGACCGCCCCGAAATGATACCGAAACCCTACAAAAATACAGGTATGATATGAACCCTTACCGCAATACTCCCCGACTTCCAAACGGGGCTTACAGGGCAGAAAAAGCCCGAAAATGATACCGAGAACATACAGAAAATGCCCCCTATCCCGCTACACCGATAGGAACGGCAGAAAGGAGCTTACCATTGCCGAGAATGAGCAAGAAGCGGCGGCTGGAATGGTCTTTCTTCCTCAACCACCGCAACCGTATCACTTACAACGACCTATGCCGGGGCTGCACCCGTGACTGCAAACAGAGCTTCCGGGCGGTTATCATACTATGCCCTCGCTATTATTCCAAACGCTGGAAAAAGGAGGACGCAGCCTATGGCAGATAACCGCAAATATTACTACCTCAAGCTGAAAGAGAGCTATTTTGACGATGATGCAATCGTTCTGCTGGAAAGTATGCAGGACGGCGTTATCTATTCCAACATTCTCTTGAAGCTGTACTTGAAATCGCTGAAAAACGGCGGGAAATTGCAGCTTGACGAGAATATCCCCTACACCGCCCAGATGATTGCGACCATTACCCGCCAGCAGGTAGGTACCGTAGAGAGAGCTTTGAAAATCTTTATGAAGCTGGGGCTTGTGGAGCCTTTGCCAAGCGGCGCACTCTACATGAGCAACATTGAGCTTTTAATCGGCCAGTCCTCTACCGAGGGGGAGCGCAAGCGCAGGGCGCGGCTGGCTTTGCAGGAACAAAAAGCCCTGCCGCAGACAGGGGCGGACAAATGTCCACCATATCGAGCGGACATTTGTCCACCAGAGATAGAGATAGAGAAAGAGATAGATATAGAAATAGAAAAAGAGAGAGAGTTAGAAACGGGACACCCCGCCCCCGCCGCCTATGGCAGATACCACAATGTCATTCTTTCCGATACGGAGCTTGACGGGCTGAAAACAGAGCTTCCCGGCAAGTGGGAGTATTACATTGACCGCCTATCCTGCCATATCGCTTCCAGCGGGAGGAAATACAAGAGCCATGCAGCCACGATTTTCAAGTGGGCGCAGGAGGACGCAGCCAAGAAAGCCCCGAAAAAGGGCATACCCGATTATACCTGTAAGGAGGGCGAGAGCTTATGACGAATGGATTTGATGAAATGATTTTGAATATGACCGACACCACGCCGGAGCCGGAGGACTACACCGGCGAGGACGGGCTTTTATACTGCGGGAAGTGCCACAAGCCCAAAGAGGGCTATTTCCCCAAAGAAACCGCCGCATGGCTGGGGCGTGACCGCCACCCGGCAGAATGTGACTGCCAGCGGGCAGAGCGTGAGGAACGGGAAGCCGCAGAGAAACAGCGCAGTCACCTTGAAACTGTCGAGCGGTTGAAGCGGCGGGGCTTTACAGACCCGGCTATGCAGGGCTGGACGTTTGAGAACGACAACGGCAAGTGCCCGCAAATGGAACACGCCCATTTCTATGTGGAGAACTGGGAAACCATGAAAGAGCGCAACATTGGCTATCTGCTATGGGGCGGCGTTGGCACAGGCAAGAGCTATTTTGCGGGCTGTATCGCAAATGCCCTTATGGAGCGTGAAATCCCCGTGTGCATGACAAACTTTGCATTGATATTGGGTGACCTTGCCGCCAGCTTTGAGGGCAGGAATGAATATATCTCCCGACTTTGCAGCTTCCCGCTGCTTATCCTTGACGATTTTGGAATGGAACGGGGAACGGAATACGGCTTAGAGCAGGTCTACAACGTGATTGACAGCCGTTACCGCAGCGGCAGGCCGCTGATCGTCACGACTAATCTCACGCTGGAGGACTTGCAGCACCCGGAGGACACCGCCCACGCCCGCATTTATGACCGTCTGATTGAAATGTGTTCTCCTGTCCGCTTTACCGGGAGCAACTTCCGAAAAGCCACGGCGCAGGAGAAAATGGGACAACTGAAAAAGCTGATGAACAGAAAGGAGAGCCGCCTATGACCAACACCCCAAAGAATGACCGCAGCACCCGCCGCCCGGATTGCGTGACGGAAATCCGCATAGGTAATTCTGTCCTTGTCGTTTCCGGCTATTTCAAGCAGGACACCACCGCCACCGCCGCCGATAAAATGCTGAAAGTGCTGGAAGCGGAAGCTGCTACACAAAAATCGGCAATTTGACGGGACGTAAAGAAGCAGAAAGGACTGTACAGCCAGCCCCGGCGTGTGGTATGATAGTCATACGGAATAGTGGGGCTGGCTGTCGGAAATGGAGGACACTATGTTAAGACAGACCACCCGAAACCTTATTACCGCCCTTTATCCGAGATTATCCCACGAGGACGAGCTGCAAGGTGAGAGCAATTCTATTTCAAACCAGAAGCGTATTCTTGAAACCTATGCGAAGCAGAACGGCTTTTCCAATCTGCAATGGTACACAGATGACGGTTATTCTGGGGCGAACTTCCAAAGACCCGGTTTTCAAGCCATGCTTGCGGACATTGAAGCCGGAAAAGTCGGCACCGTTATCGTCAAGGATATGTCACGGTTAGGGCGAAACTATCTGCAAGTGGGAATGTATACGGAAATGATTTTCCCACAGAAAGGCGTCCGCTTTATCGCTATCAATGACGGAGTGGACAGCGCACAGGGCGACAATGATTTTGCCCCTCTGCGGAACATTTTTAACGAATGGCTGGTGAGAGATACGAGCAAGAAAATCAAAGCAGTAAAACGGTCTAAGGGTATGAGCGGGAAGCCCGTCACGAGCAAACCCGTATACGGCTACTTTATGGACGAGGACGAAAATTTTATCATTGACGGGGAAGCCGCCCCTGTTGTGCGGCAGATTTACAGCTTGTGCCTTGCCGGGAACGGGCCGACCAAGATAGCCCGTATGCTCACAGAGCAGGAGATCCCCACGCCGGGAACGCTGGAATACCGTCGGACGGGAAGCACCCGCCGCTACCACCCCGGCTATGAGTGCAAGTGGGCGACCAATACCGTGGTACATATCCTTGAAAACAGGGAGTACACGGGCTGTCTGGTAAACTTCAAGACGGAGAAGCCGTCCTACAAGACCAAGCACAGCGTAGAGAACCCCATTGAGAAACAGGCGATTTTCGAGAACCACCATGAGCCTATCATTGACACCCAGATGTGGGAGCGTGTGCAGGAGTTACGCAAGCAGCGCAAACGCCCGAACCGCTATGATGAAGTGGGCTTATTCTCCGGCATACTCTTTTGTGCCGACTGCGGCAGCGTCCTTTACCAGCAGCGTTACCAGAACGCCACCCGCAAGCAGGATTGTTATATCTGCGGGAGCTACAAGAAGCGTACCCGTGACTGTACGGCGCACTTTATCCGCACC
Organism: Ruthenibacterium intestinale; assembly: GCF_040096265.1. Lineage (NCBI taxonomy): Bacteria > Bacillati > Bacillota > Clostridia > Eubacteriales > Oscillospiraceae > Ruthenibacterium > Ruthenibacterium intestinale. The sequence goes on along the minus strand of NZ_JBBMFA010000081.1, from coordinate 52,859 downwards.
GACCTGTTGACCGCCGGAGTGACCGACAATCTGCGGAAAGTCACCAGCTATGCAGCGAAGCACGAAGCCCGGTTTATGAAGCTGCTGATCGAGCAGAACGAGGACGGGGGCAAGCGCAGGAACGCCGCAAGGAAAAAGGAGCTGGAAGCCGCCGAGAAGCGTATCAGCGAGTTATCCGCTATCTTCAAGCGGCTGTATGAGGACAGCGTGACCGGGCGCATTTCAGACGAGCGTTTCACGGAGCTGTCGGCAGACTATGAAGCCGAGCAGAAAGAACTGAAAGAGAGAGCCGCCGCTATCCGGGCAGAGCTTTCCAAAGCGCAGGAAGCCACGGTAAACGCAGAAAAGTTTATGAATGTTGTCCGCAAGTACACCAGCTTTGAAGAACTTACCCCTACCCTTTTGCGTGAGTTTGTGGAGAAAATCGTTGTGCATGAGTGCAGCTATGACGAGAACGGCACACGCAGACAGGACATTGATATTTATTACTCTTTCGTTGGCAAGGTAGACCTGCCCGAATGACCGCCCGACCTATCCGGCGCAATGCGCAAACGCCGGATAGGAACGGCAAAATTTTTTACACTTCTACTACTTCTTTATCACACATCAGCAAAATGTGCGGGCATGCACAGCTGCTGGTCAAAGTTTCAAACAAATCCATGTGTGCATCCCACATTTCTCTGTCTTGTTTTCGCAATAAACCGGCGATTGGTTTAATAATAGCGTTTTTAAAACGTAAAATCAACAGATTTATTCAAAATAATACCGTTTTAAACCACTCTTATTCTTCCCTAAAACGGTATGCTTAACAGAAAAGGAGGTCTGGTCTTGAAAAACGTCGATTTTATTCGCGAACGCATCACACAGCTCCGCATGCAAAAAAACGTCTCGGAATATCAAATGAGCATGGAACTCGGGCAGAACAAGGGCTACATCCAGGGCATCACTTCCGGGCGCTCGCTTCCCTCGATGACCATGTTCTTCGAGATCTGCGATTATTTCGAGATCACGCCCGAAGAGTTTTTTGCCACGGCCCAGGGCAATACTCACACCGTTCAAAGCATTATGGAAAAAGTGCGTGCCCTGACGCCTTCCACCCTGGAACTTTTGGAGCAATGGCTGAATCTTGTTCAGTGACAATTTTGTAAAATTCGAATGCGGACTTGTTTTTCCGGGTATAAGAAAGGTATAATAGAGCAGTAGTTGCCGATTTGGGGCAGCACAAGGGAAAGCGAGGTTTTCAACAATGAAGTACTGCAAACGATGCACCATGCCCGACACCCGCCCCGGCATCACCTTCGACGAAGAAGGCGTATGCAGCGCGTGCCGCCATTATGAACACCGCAAAGATGTGGACTGGGACGCCCGTTGGAAAGAATTTGAAGCCATGTGCGACAAATACCGTGGAATGAACGGCCCCGGCGGTTATGACTGCGCCGTGGCGGTGTCCGGCGGAAAGGACAGCCACTTTCAGGTGTATATTCTGAAAGAAGTCATGCATATGAACCCGATTCTGTTCAGCGTGGAGGACAACTTCCCCATGACCGAAGCGGGCAAACACAACCTGAAAAACATTTCGGAAGAGTTCGGCTGCACCATCATCAGCTGCAAGCCCAACATCAAAGCGCAAAAGACCCTGATGCGCGCTTTCTTTGAAAAATACGGCAAGCCCACCTGGTACGTAGATCGTCTGATCTACACCTTCCCCCTGCACATGGCTGCCAAATTCAACACTCCGTTTTTGTGCTACGGCGAGAACGTCAGCTTCGAGTACGGCGGCAACGCAGACGAGGAGACGTATTCCGCCAAAGGGCAGATCGAAAACGGCGTCGCTGTCGGCTTCCCCAAGGAAGAACTGCTCAGCTATGGCGTAACCGAAAACGACCTGATTCTGACCGAGGCCCCCTCCGCCGAGGAGCTGGCGCGGCTGGACCCCTTCTATATGAGCTATTTCCTGCCCTGGAACAGCTACAAGAACTATCAGATTGCGAAAGAGCACGGCTTCCGCGATTTGACGCACGAGTGGAAACGCACCCACCATGCCGAGGACTTCGATCAGGTGGATTCCCGCGCGTATCTGGTGCACTCCTGGCTGAAATATCCGAAATTCGGCCACGCCACCGCCACCGACTACACGGCCCGTTATATCCGCTACGGCATGATGACCCGGGACGAGGCGATCAAAATCGTCAAAGAGCGGGACGGAAACCTGGATCCCCTGTGCGTGCGTGATTTCTGCGAATTCTGCGGCTACAGCGAAAGCGAATTCTGGGCGATCATGGACAAGTTCTACAACCGGGATCTCTTCTACAAAGATGAGTTCGGCCGCTGGATGCTCAAGCACCCCATTTGGGAAGAATAATCTTTCAAGACGCGCGGATGATCCGCGCGTCTTTTTTGTGATTGACAAAGGTCTGTTTGCCTGTTATGGTTATCCCAGAAAGGGGAGATTTTTTATGCCAAGGTCCAGAAACATTGTCACATGCATTCTTCTGTCCCTGGTCACCTGCGGATTGTATACCATCTACTGGTTTATCACGCTTGTGAACGATTTGAACGCGGCCGCAAACGATTTTCACTCGCCCTCCGGCGGAGTGGTTTTCCTTTTGTCGCTGATCACCTGCGACATCTACGGCTTGTACTGGGCTTACAAAGCCGGCGAAAAAGTGGACTGGATGCGTCAGCGGCGCGGCATCCTCAGTTCCAGCAGCGGCATCCTGTACCTGCTTCTGTGGTTTTTTGGTCTGGGCATTGTGACGCTGGCGCTGATTCAGAGCGAGGTCAACGAAGCTGTTCCGGGGCGCTTTTGACCTGCCGGGGCCGTCTGAAAAGAACCTGTCTGCTGGCCGCAGGTCTTTTCTCCGTTCTTCTTTATCTGTTTTGGGTGGGGCGCACCGGCATCGGCATTCCGTGTGTGTTTCACCGGGTCACGGGTCTGCTTTGTCCAGGCTGCGGCGCCACGCGCTGCCTGACAGCTCTGCTGCGCCTGAATTTCGCCGAAGCTTTGCGCGCCAACGCGGCGCTGATCCTGTTATCGCCCTTTTGGATATGGCTTCTGGTGGCAATGGCCCGGGGCTATCTGGCCGGCACCGGGTTTCGGCCGGGTCCCAGGCAGCAGCGTTTGATTGCCGCGGCACTGGCGTTCGTATTGCTGTTTGGCGTTGTTCGCAATCTGCCCGGCATGTGGGTCCTTCGCCCGTTCTGAAAACATTGAGAAAATGCAAAACCGGCATCTTTGAAGGGTTCAAAGATGCCGGTTTCATTTTTCTGCAGCATTTTTTACGCGGGGTCCTGCCATACCCGCACCCACTGAGCGCAGCGCTCTTCCCCGATCAGAACTGTATACAGCTGCGTCAGTTTGGCTGCGAGGGACGCGTCGTCCGTGCCGACTGGCAGGTTCCAGGCAATAATGCGGTAATCCACTCCGTACAGCCAGCTGCGGACGCCCGTCTGGCAAAAGCGGTTGCGTTCATAAAACGCCAGTCTGCGGCGGCGCAGTTCGTCCTCCGCACCGCCGTCCGGTGTTTCCACCTCACCCACGATGGACCGCTGCGCAAAAGGACCGTCCAGCAGTTTCTGCAGGAAACAACTTCCCAGCCCTCTGCTGCGCTGCGCTGGCATCGTCATCAGGTAATCCATCAGATAAAATTCCTGTGCGCGGACGAAGAAAGCGCAGCACAGCAAAGTTCCCTGCTCGTCATAGCCGCCGTAACAGACATACGCACCCATGCGAATCAGCGATAAAATACTTCGCCAGGGACGCCGTTCCGCTGGCGGAAACGCCTGTACAAAAGCATCCGCACAGTAGGCTTCATACGCCTGACGCGGTGTCATTTCTCGAACATTCAAACAATTTCTTCCTTTCAAGCGGCATGTTCCGTACACATTCCCGGAAGATTATCCGCCTGATAATATCCGGTGGCCGTACGCGGGCAGTTCACCGTGGCGATTCCGCCGCTGGACAGGCAGTATTCCTCCTGCACCACCGTGGAATCCACCGGAAATTCCTTGGTTTCCAAACCGTTTTGCGCCTTGCGCATCACATAGCGCCAGGCACTGGTGGGAGCATGTGTGCCCGCCGAGGTATTCAAAGCAAAGCCGGAATCATAGCCATACCAGGTGGCGGCGACATAATACGGCGTCAGGCCCACAAACCAATAATCCCGGTTATCAGAACTGGTTCCTGTCTTGCCGATGCTGTCCATGGAGCCGCCCACACTGTACCCTGCGGCCGTTCCGTTGCCTTCCATGACGCCCCGCAGCAACCGGTTCATCACATAGGCCGTATCACTGTCCAGCACCTGTTTGGTTTCCACATCCGGAACAAGAATTTCCCGGCCGGCGCCGGTTTGAACACTCTCATAGCAATGCAGTGTGGTGAAGGTGCCTCCGTTGCCGAACATCATATACGCCCCCGCTAATTCGCACGGCGTCACGCCATATGTGGAGGAGCCGAGGATCATGGGCCCGGAGTCTTTATCCTCTTTGGTAAAGCTGCTGATTTCCAGCTGCTCGGTCACAAAGCGATAGATGTTGTTCACGCCGGCCAATTCACCCACGCGCACCGCCACTGTATTGATGCTCTGCGCCAGTGCGTCGGCTACCAGCATATTTTTTTCACTGTAGGTTTTGGAAAAGTTGGCCGGCCAGTCCTTCATCTCACCGGTATTTTCGTCTTCAATCTGCCGGACCGGCGCATCCAAAAAAGGCGTAGACCAGGTGATTTTTTCCTGCTGAAGCGCCAGCGCATAGGCGCCGATGGGCTTCATGGTACTGCCCACCTGCCGCAGTGCATCCGTGCCGCGGTTAAAGCCTCGGCTGACCTCTTTTTCACCCAGGCCGCCCACCACGGCGCACAGCCGGCCCTCGTAATCCACGCTGACCATTGCGGCCTGCGGATACTCGATCACTTCTTCGGTGACCGGATTGCCGTTCTCATCCACAACCCGGGACCCGTCCTCATCGTACACATAGGCCGTTGTCTTCACGCCCAGACCGCTCTGTGGGAAGAAATTGCCGTACAGCATAGCATTTTCCATCTGCTCCTGCAGCTGCGGGTCCACCGTGGTGTAAATACGCAGGCCGCCGTTATAAAGCAGGTTGGTGGTCTCGACCCCGTTGAGGCCGTATTCCTCACGCAGAGCCGCGGACACATCGTCCAGAACCTTATCTGTAAAATAACTGGTGACAGGCGTCTCGTTGACCGGCAGATAGCCCGGCGACAGGCCGATGGGCTCTGCCGACGCCGTATTGTATTCTTCTTCGGTAATATACCCCTGCTGCCACATTTCATACAAAATGTAGTTGCGTCGGGACAGATGTGTGTCCGGGTTGCTCACAGGATCATACCGGGTGGGATTTTTGGTGATCGCGGCAATGGAAGCACACTGCGCCAAACTCAGTTCGTTGGCAGATTTTCCAAACAGCTTGATGCTCTCGGCTTCCACCCCGGCGGTGTTTCCGGTAAAGCTGATGACATTCAGGTAAGCCTCCAGGATCTGGTCCTTGTCATAGGTCGCATCCAGCCGCAGCGCGCGCCAGATCTCGCGCACCTTACGGAAATAGCCGTCAATGCCGCTGCTCTCCTCATCCCGTGTTAAGTTTTTCACCAGCTGCTGCGTAATGGTGGATGCCCCCTGCTTGATGCCGTCCTCGCCACCGAAATAGGTGCCGGTGATCATTTTTTTCACTTCGTTCAAAACCGCAAAAATGGTGCGTTTCCAGCTGACGCCATGATGCTCGTAAAAATCCCGGTCCTCCACCGCCACAAAGGCATGCTGCATATCTTCCGGAATTTCGCTGAGCGAGACCCATTTTTTCTGCTGAGTCGACTCCAACCTTGCATATTCTTCCCACTCGCCTGTGGTCCGGTTCTGCGCATACAGAATGGTTGCGTCCCGGTGGGGAAGCTGCTCCAGGTCCAGCCACAGAAAGTCGTTTTGCGTGGCGTTGACCAGATACACACCCAATACAGCGCTGCAAATCAGCATAAAGCAGCACATGACCGCGATCAGAAGCCAGATCCAGCGGTGCTTTTTGCGGCCCTCTTTTGGTTTTTTCTCATGACCGCGCAATTTTTTCTTTGGTGGCGGGGCAGAAGACTCCGGCTCCTGCTGGCTCGTCAGCGTTTCCAGCAGATGATCTTCCTCTTCCTCCGGCAGTGCGATGGGCGTTTCAAACGCCCCTGTCTCCTGCGGCGGGTGCGCGGGACGAACCTTTTTCTGATAGGATTCGGGCAGGCGAATGTTTCGTTTTTCCGGCAGCATCTGCCTCACCTCCTTTGCCTGCGGGGTAAATCCTTACGGTTTCTCAGCTCTTCTTCAAATACTTATGATGTCCGTACTCATCGATGATCACGGTGTTGTCCAGCTGAGCGCGGAGAGATGCCTTCATGCTGTCAATGTATTCTCTGCGCAGCGCCGCCTGCTCTGCCTTTTCCTGTTCGGTCAGTCCCTCCGGAGTACGGCTTTTGCGGCTCAGCTCATTAATGCGCTTGATTTTTTCATCGGTCATAGCTCAAACTCCTTTTTCACGTATTGTTATAGTATACCACAAACCGGATGGTTTTGCACGGTCCGAAAAACAGCGGCAGCGCCCAGCTTTATCCGGGCGCTGCCGCTGTTTTTGTGAAAGAGGAATCAAGATGAGCAAATCCTATTTATAAAAACCCCTGCGGGGATGATTGGTTGCCGCCGGGCGGCGCGGAACAGGTCGATGAATGCCAACCTGACCGCGCGACCCGGCTTTCATCAAAAAAGCCCAAGCCTCAGCACTACTATTTGTGTGCGCGAAGCATTTGCACGTCCCTGACAAAAGGCTTCTTTTGCCGCGTGCTTTTCAAAGAGCAGCCTTTCTTCCGCGGGCTTATTCAGCGGAAGGGGTGGCTCGCAAAACACTCTTTGTGCCAACAACTATATTTTACCCGGAGTTTATGAACAAACTTTGATATCCGGGTTAATGATCTGCGAAAAAACATATCCCACCTTTCTCTTTTGTGGTATAATGGAACCGAACGATCGAACAAGGAAAGGAATCTTCCATGGCAAGAAATTATCAACTGGAGCTGGAAGCCTGCCTGCGCGAACTGGCCGGACAGCGTCCCCGCCTTTTGCTGCACAGCTGCTGCGCCCCCTGTTCCAGTTATGTGCTGGAATACCTCAGCACTTTTTTTGAAATCACAGTGGACTATTATAATCCCAACCTGGACAGCGAAAAGGAATATCAGCTGCGCTGTGCCGAACAAGCGCGGTTTCTGGAACAGGCGCCTTTCTGCACAGGCGTCCGGCTGGAGGCCGTGCCCTACGAACCGGCCGCTTTCTACAGCGCCGTCAAAGGGCTGGGGCGCATTCCCGAGGGCGGCGAGCGCTGTTTTGCCTGCTATCGGCTTCGCCTTGAGCAGGCGGCCCGCCGGTGCCGGGACGGCGGTTTCGACTTTTTCACCACCACGCTTTCGATCAGTCCGCACAAAAACGCCGCCAAGCTGAACGAAATTGGTGAAGAGCTGGCCGCACAGTACGGTGTGCGCTGGCTTCCCTGCGATTTCAAAAAGAAAAACGGATTTAAGCGCAGCACCGAACTGGCCACCGAATACGGCCTGTACCGGCAGGATTACTGCGGCTGTATTTATTCAAAACAGGAGGCCGAACAGCGCCTTCTTCATCATAAGGAGGAATCGAACGCATGAAAATCGTTTTGTTGGAATCACTTGGAATTTCCGAGGAATCTCTGCAGCGCCGGGTCGCTCCGCTGCTGCAGGCCGGTCACACGTTTGAGGCTTATCCCCGCACATCGGACCCGGACAAACTGGCCGCCGAATGCGCGGGCGCGCAGGCGGTCATGCTGGCCAATATGCCTCTGCCCGGCTCTGTCATTGAGAGATGTGACGATTTGAAGTTCATCGACATCGCCTTCACCGGCGTGGACCACGTGGATCTGGAAGCCGCCCGCAGCAAAGGCGTCATCGCCAGCAATGCCTCGGGCTACTCCACCACCGCGGTGGCTGAGCTGACCGTTTGCATGATGCTGTCTCTGCTTCGCAATGTTTCCGCTGTGGAAAGCCGCTGCCGTGCAGGCCAGACCAAAGACGGCCTGGTGGGCAGCGAACTGTCCGGCAAGACGGTTGGCATTGTGGGCACCGGTGCCATCGGCCTGCGCGTAGCGGCTCTGTGCCATGCGTTCGGCTGCGAGGTCATCGCTTACAGCCGCACCCAGCGCACCGACGTACCGGATTACATCCGCTACGTGCCGCTGGACGCGCTGATGGCCCTGTCCGACATCGTCAGTCTGCACTGCCCGCTGACAGAGCAGACGCGGGCCCTGATCAATGAGCAGCGTCTGGCGCTGATGAAGCCCGGCGCGCTGCTGATCAATGCGGCACGCGGCGGCGTCGTGGACACCAAGGCGTTGGCCGACGCGCTGGAAAGCGGCCGACTGGGCGGCGCTGGAATCGACGTATTCGACAGCGAACCGCCGCTTGCTCAGGATCATCTGCTTCTGCACACGCCCAACACACTGGTGACGCCCCATGTGGCGTTTGCCACCGCCGAGTCCATGGAACTGCGGGCGGACATCGTGTTTGATAATCTGAACCAGTGGATGCAGGGTCATCCTGTGCGTCGGGTGCTCTGAAATCCTGCGGCCTGTCCGGCATTGGAAACATCGGGCAGGCCGCATATTTTTCGGTCGGTCTGCCAAACTTCTCGTAAATAACGGAATCCCTGTTCCGATTTCAAGACGAGGAGTGAACAGCCCGATGAAACCATCTCTGAAAAAGCAGTTTCAGGAAAAAATCAATCAGTTTGCCGACCAGTCCGCTGCCTTTCAGGCCGGCAGGCTGGACCGCAAAACCTACAAGGGAATGTCCGGCGGCATGGGAAGCTATGCCCAGCGTGACCCCCATCTTCATATGCTGCGCCTTCGCACAGTGGGCGGTTGTGTGGATTTGAAAAAGCTGAAATTCATCGCCGACGCCGTGGAAAAGTATCATGTGCGTCGCCTGAAGATGACCACCTGCCAAACGCTGCAGCTGCACGACCTGCCGGCCGAAGCTCTGGCACCGCTGATCCAGTCTGCTTTGGAGCACGGCATCGTCACACTGGGTGGCGGCGGCGACCATCCACGCAGTGTGATGGCAAGCCCTCTGTCCGGTGTGGAGCGCGGAGAAGCCTTCGATGTTCTTCCCTGCGCAAAGGCCGCTTCGGATTATCTGGTCAGCCGCCTGCCGGATCTTCATCTTCCCCGCAAACTGAAAGTCGCTTTTTCCAACAGTCCGAAAAACGAAACTCATGTCACGTTCCGCGACTTGGGCTTTGCCGCACAGCCGGATGGCACGTTTCGGGTATTCTGCGCCGGTGGCCTCGGTCCCAACCCCAAACTGGGTGTCTGTGTAGAGGAGCACGCAGCGCCTTCCCAGGTGCTGTGTTACATTGACGCAATGCTCCGCGTGTTCACAGCATTCGGCAATTACGAAAACCGGGCCCGGGCTCGCACACGCTATCTTCAGGACACATTGGGTCCGGAGGCATTGCGCACAGAATTTTCCCGGGCACTGGCGCTTTCCCGCATGCATACGCCGGTCGTTTCCCTCACGGTTCCCACGCTGCAAAAGCAGCCGGACGGAGAAGCGTTTGGCGAACGCGTGATCGCACAAAAACAACCCGGTCTGTACGCGGTCTCGTATCATCCTGCCGGTGGGCATCTTCCGCCTGAGATTCCCGGGGCTCTGTGCGTTGCTCTGGCCGGAACAAGCCACACGCAGGTACGCATCGGGCCGGACGGCACGCTGTATGTCATCAATCTCACCGGCCGCGAAGTTCCGGCGGTTCTTCGGGCCACCGAAGAAGGTGCCGTCACAGCTTTCGAGCGCAGCGTGAGCTGCGTGGGCGCGTCTGTCTGCCAGCAGGGCGTGGGCGATTCACAAAAACTGCTGGCCGCCATGCTGGAAGCCGTGCAACCCTGGCATTTTCCGGACGGAGTTTTGCCCACGGTTCGCATTTCCGGCTGTCCCTCCAGCTGCGGCTGCCATCAGGTCGGCAGTCTGGGATTTGCAGGCAGCGTAAAAATGATCGGCCAGACCGCCCGCCCTGCCTTCACCTTGTATGCAGGCGGGCGAGAGCGGCTGGGACAGGAATGCTTCGGCGAAAAGCTTGGCGTTTTGTTGGAAGAGGACATTCCTGCTTTTATGATCCGCCTGGGGCAGACCGTGCAGGCCTCAGATATGACCTATGACCGGTGGGCAGAAAGTCACCGGGAAGAATTGAATGCATTGGCGGCAGCGTTCACCCGCGGGTAACGCGCCGCTGGTTAAAGGAGCTCTTTATGCCAAATTGGATTGAAATCGACGACCTTTCCCGGCCGGAACTGGGTGTTTTCGCACGTTTGACGGAAGCCCAGCTGCGCAGCCGCATGGAACCGGAAAAAGGAATTTTCATCGCGGAAAGCCCTAAAGTGATCGAGCTGGCTCTGGACGCGGGATGTCAGCCGCTGGCTCTGCTGATGGAACGCAGCAAGGCGGACGGCCCCGCGCGGGAACTGATCTGCCGCTGTGCCGATGTTCCGCTGTACACAGCAGACCGTGAAATTCTGGCCGGGCTGACAGGTTTTGCCCTGACCCGGGGCGTACTGTGCGCCATGCGGCGACCGCAGCCGCGCACCATGGAAGAAGTCTGCCGCGGTGCGCGCCGCCTGGCTATTCTGGAAGGCATTGTGGACGCCACCAATGTGGGCGCGATCTTCCGGTCAGCGGCCGCGCTGGGTGTGGACGGCGTTCTTCTGACTTCCACCTGCTGCGATCCCCTTCGGCGGCGAGCGGCCCGCGTCAGCATGGGCACGGTGTTTCAAATTCCCTGGGCACGCATTCCGCTCTCCTGGCCCGAGCAGGGGCTTGCCCGTCTTCAGGAAGCCGGGTTCCGCACCGCGGCGCTGGCATTGAACGAACGCTCCATTTCCATCGAAGATCCCCGCCTGGCCGCTGAGGCACGGCTGGCTCTGGTTCTGGGCACCGAAGGAGACGGCCTGTGTGCGGACACGATTGCCCACTGCGACTGGACCGTACGCATCCCCATGTCCCATGGCGTAGACTCACTGAACGTAGCCGCGGCCGCGGCACTGGCATTCTGGCAGACCCGCCCGAAAGCCACCACGTAAAAGAAGCCTGGCCGGAACCGGTCAGGCTTCTTTCTTAAACCGCACTGCGCACAGCCGCCTGCAGAGCCGCCAGGTCCTCCGCATCGGGATGAGAAAGCGCGCGGTCAAAATTCTCGATCATTGCGCTCACATTGGGGGCGTGCTCCGGGCTTTCCAACATTTTCTCGTATCTGGCCCGCACAGACATGGGCATTTTCCCCTGGCACATAAAGGAACCCGCCAGCTGTGCGCAAGCAGGCAGATGCCCGCTGACACGATGCAGAATGTTTTCAAAATAAGCCGGCGCGCCGCCAAAGCCTGCCGTTCCAAACAAAAAGACTTTCTGATCGGTCACACTGCTCAGGAAAGAAGCCACCGCTTGGTCACAGTCGCCCTTATCGGTCCAGAACCCCACATACAAAACCTCTGCTTTCAAGGCTTCGGGGGCTGGTTCTCCAAAATACAGACATTCTTCCGCCGGCAGGACCTTGCGGATCTCCTCTGCCAAAAGGCGGGTGTTTCCGGTCTTACTGCTGTAAACAACGGCGTATTTCATTTTGCATTCTCCTTTTCAAAAATACAGTGAACTCCTTTATGGGCCATCATTCCACCCAGGCAGGCGCGGTTGCAGCGCACACAGCGCCGAATGTCACGCGCATGTCCGGTCATCGTCTTTTTCGGCCAATCCGGGTCCGCGATCAGCGCCCGGGACAAAGCGACGCAGTCCACGCGGCCTGTCCGCAGCTGCTGTTCTACAAAATCCGGATCCGTCAGGCCGCCCACGCCGCACACCGGAAGCTTTGTCAGCGCCCGCACCTCATCGCAGAAAGGAAGAAAGCAGCCTTCCCCGCCAAACCGCGGGTGACTAGCGGGCGGGATGGTATCGGTCAGAGCGCCGTGATTTGCCAGCGTCACATGAAAGCTGGTTACCCCCGCCTGTTCCAGCAGCGGTACAAATACTGCCAGCTCTTCTTCCAGAACGCCCGCATTTCCGTAGTGCGGTGTTTCGCATCGCACCGCCAGCTTGTAGTCAATGGGCATGTCCGGCACGCGGCTGTGCACCGCGCGAACTGCCTCGCAGGCAAACCGCGCCCGATTTTCACAGCTGCCGCCATAGGCATCGGTCCGGTGGTTGTACACAGTGGAACTGAAACTGCCGCACATGCGGTCTCCGTGGACCTGCACCAAATCGAAACCCGCCTGTTTGGCCAGCACCGCCGCATCGCCGAATCCCTGAAGGATACGCCGAATCTTTTTGACCGGCATCCCCGTCACATAGGGCCCCACTTCCCGGTTGAGCAGTTCCCGCAGCTGCGCGGCTGTGATCTTCCGGCTCAGAAGGCCGGGAACGTACTTGAGCATGGCACGCATGTTGGAGTCCGACTGATGCAGCTGTGCACACACCAGGCAGTTTTCGCGGTGCACCGCCTGCGTCAGTTTTTGATAAAACACCATTCCTTTGCGCGTATAAAGCGACGGGCCGAAGCCGTGCGGAAGCACGGAAACGTCCCCCACCACGATCATGGCGCAGCCGCCGGCGGCAATGCGGCACAGCTGCTCGATCGTCTCATCCGGACTTTTTCCGAGCGAGGTCGGCGAAAAGATGATTCGGTTTTTCAGCATTGCCCCGCCATAAGAAATGGGGCTTGCAATGGTTTCGTAGTTCATTCCTGCTGTATCTGTCCTTTCCGTACTTTCTCCAGCAGTTGACACAGCTGCCCGCGCTCCTCCTGCGTCAGAGGCGCCAGCGCCTGCTGATCCCAGTCAAAAAACACCTGATGACTGACTTCAAAGGCATGGCGCCCTTTTTCGCACAGCTCCAGCCGATAAGACCGCCCCTCTTTGGTGCGGCAGATGAACCCGTCATCCACCAGTTTTTGAATGCTGCGCTGACCATAACCCCAGTCCAGCCCCAAAGCATGCACCAGCTGCGAAGGAGTACACCCCGGATGTTTTCCCACATAAATCAGCGGAAACAGTGCACCGTAGTTCAAACCGATGCTCTGCAGCACTCGGGCCGTATATGCGGAAAACTCCCGGTAAAACGCCGTGGAATAAAATGCGAATGTCTGAAACATGACGCGCCGCCCTTCCTGTTGAAGTAGGCTCAGTATACGGCATTTACTTGACTTAGTCAAGTAAATACGCAAATGTTTTCTTTTTGTCCACAAACAAAAGCGCTCCACCCTCAAAGGGGTGGAGCGCTTGCTCTTCTTTACAGCGTATCGGAACCGCGCGGCTTATTTACAAAGTGGATCTGAGGGCCGCGTACCAGCGGGAACAGCTGCGGCTGCTCACCATCCAGATCCTCTTCAAACAGCGAGACGGCATTGATGCGGCTGTTTTCATAGGTTTTGTAATAATACACACCGCATGCCCCGTCAATGCAGCAGGCATACCGCGTTTCGTCATTCTTGCCTTCGGGCGTGATCACGCTGCCGCGCACCATGGACACGCCGCCCAGCACATGGAAAAACTGTTCGATGCGCACGGGGTCATCCATGTCCATCACAGCGTTTCCCCGTAAAAAGGCGGCCCGCACAAATCGGGACATGGGAGAGGTATCGCCCGGAAGCCCGATGGCCCCCATTCCCTGCCCGTAAGTGCGCAGATCCAGCGCCGGTGCAAAGTGATTTTCCGGCGGGTTTGGGGAGAGCGTCTGGTAATTGTTGAGATTCATCAGCTGAAACGGAAACGGCGGATTGTTGGTCAACACGTCTGCCGGATTTTCATATAGATGAAGGCCATCGTCCATGGGTTCGGCCACCAGAGAACCGGTTGCATCTGCAATATGCCAATGAAGCGGCGCCGCCGGGTATCCCGGCGCAAAGGGTTCCGCGGTGAGGTGGACATTCTCCAAAAGGCGGCGTGCCTGTGCCAGCGTGGCGCATGTGCCCAGCACCAGCGGGATCAGCTCGTAAGGCGCCAGATTTTCGCGACCGGGGTCGGTTTGTTCAAAATAGAAAGCGTTGCCCGGAAAATTCAGCCCGGCCATATACAAACCCTTTTCATTGGCCGCCTCGGCATACAGAGGAACCTGGTTCACCACGCTGGCCATTCCGATCATGGCGAAATGATTGGAAACCGACGGGCGATGATGAAAATGAAAGGCATAGTTGCGTGGCGTGACCACGACCTGTTCTCCAAAAGATGTTTCCAGATCCAGAGTTCGGCCAAACAGGGCGTGCGCGGGAAAAGAAATGCTGGTACACATAATAATCTCCTTCTTCCCATAATTTCTTTTTTCATTATATCCCATTCTTCATCAAAAATCAGTTGCCTGCACAACGATTTTTGCCCAATTCAGCCGCAAAGTTCTCACGCCCGCTCTGTCTTGCGCGCCTTGCAGATCAGCTGGGTCATGGTTCCCATGGGGCAGTACACGCACCAGGAACGCGGCTTGAAAAGCACCATGGTCACAAGCCCCAGGATGGTGGATGTAAGCATGACGCTGTAAAACCCGAACGCGAACTGTGCCACTCCCGGATGGAACAGCGTTCCGTGATATGCCCAGTGCCACGGCAGGCGGAAGGTCCACAAAACCGTGACCGCCTGTCCCAGTGACCGCACCCCGGCGAACACAAGCCAGGTGTTCCACAACATTGCAAAAAACATGACAAAAAAGAACACCAGAAACCCGTAACGGAACACCTTGGACTTCATCCAGCTGGGAACATCCCGGCGGCGGGACAGCCCGAATCGACCACCCAACAGCTCAAACAGCTGGCCCCGGCCGCAATAGCGGTTGCAGTATCCCTTGCTGCCGCGCGCTGCGAATAACAGCGGCAGAAAGAAGCAGAAAAGGCCCAGCCAGGCAAACAGAATATTGAAAAAGCCTAAAATCAGATAGACCAGAGAAACTACCCACAGATAATCGTACCAGTGTTTTTTCATACCGGCATCTCCCGCAGTTCCACCACGCTGGCCGGACATTCCCGCACGCACTTTCCGCAGCCTACACACTTTTGAATATCCACCTGTGCGTAGCATCCCCGCTCCACCTGAATCGCCGAAAGCGGACACACCTTCACACAGCATCCGCAGGCCACACAAAGCCCCTGGTCCACAAACGCTTTTCGTCTTTTGGCCGCCAAAGCCTTCACCCTTTCCTGATTGGTAAAAAGAGCATACCAAATGCAGACGGACCGCTCTGTGACAAAATCACACTGGGCCCAGACTTTCGGGAAGGCTTTTTGGAAAAAAGCACAAAAAAAGCCAGAAAATATTTACTAAAGAATTTACTAAATATTATTGATTTTCTATTGAAAAGTAGTAAAATTCAAAGAAAGAACATCCGGCAATTTGCGGGAAAGTATGCACATCCTTCGGGGCATGATGCACACCGTGACAGGTATTCCCTACTGGAGCACGGTTCCCGCTGAAGCGAAGAGGAAAAGGCACAATAAGCCAAAAGGAGCAGTGTTATGTTACTCGGCGTTGACTACTATCCGGAGCAATGGGCTCCTTCCTGCATGGAAGCAGACATGGACCGCATTGTAGAACTTGGATGCAATGTGATCCGCATCGGCGAATTTGCCTGGCACCGCATGGAACCGCAGGAGGGGGCTTATGACTTCTCCTTTTTCGACGGTGTGATCGACCTTGCCAAGAAAAAAGGATTGCAGATCATTTTCGGTACCCCTACCGCAACTCCCCCCGCCTGGCTGATCGACAAATACCCCGACGTTCTGTCCCAGTTTGAAGACGGTGCGCCCCGGGTTTTTGGCGGCCGCCACACCTACTGTTTCAGCAGTGCGGTCTACCGGGAATACTGCAAAAAAATCGTCACAAAGCTGGCGCGGCACTATCGAAACGAAAAGGCCATTGTCGCCTGGCAGGTCGACAACGAACTGGGACATGAGGGCAGTGATCTGTGCTGGTGCCCCCGCTGCCGGGATGCCTTCCAGCAATACCTGAACCGCAAATTCGGCGGAGACATCTATCTTCTCAACGAGACCTATGGTACCGCTTTCTGGAGTCAGGAGTACAACCGGTTTGATGAAATTCCGCTGCCCGCCCCCACCATCACCACGCACAACCCCGCGCTTCGGCTGGATTGGGAACGTTTCTGCAGCGAAAACATCGTTTCGTTTGCCAATCTGCAGACTGAAATTCTTCACCGGGAGATTCCCGGGTGCACGGTCATCCACGACTTCCCGGGCGGCGGTTTGACCAAACACGTGGACTACTCCGATGTTTCAAAAAAGCTGGACCGGGTCGCTTACAACAACTACCCGGTCTGGGGCGGCCAGAAAGAACCCCTGCTCCCCAGCGAGATTGCTTTCGGGCTGGACTACATTCGCGGCCTGCGCCGGGAAAATTTCTGGGTCACCGAGGCAATCATGGGTGCGCAGGGACATGACATCACCGGCTTTCTCCCCCGTCCGGGCCAGGCGAAAATGTGGAGTTGGCAGGCCATGGCACACGGCTGCGACAGCCTGATCTATTTTCGCTACCGGGGCGCCACCAAAGGTGCTGAACAGTTCTGCTACGGTCTGCTGGATGCTGACAACATTCCCCGCCGGCGCTTCTTTGAGGCCCAAAACTTCTTTCAGACCGTGCGCGAGTACGAGGATGTTCTCTCGGCACCGATCCCCAGCGATGTGGCCATTCTGTACGATTACGACTCGCTGGCTTCCTTCCGCATCCAGCAGCAGAGCCTTCTCCTTGACTGTGAACGGGAGATGAAGCGTCTGCACAGTGTTTTTTTCAAAGCCGGGCAAACGGTGGATGTGATTCCCGCCCGGATGGATTTTTCAAAGTACCGCCTGGTTGTGATTCCCCATATGATCGTGACCGACCCGGACTTTGCTCAGCGCCTGAAAGCGTATGTGGCCGCGGGGGGCGTGGCGGTAGTCACGTACCGCACGGCCGTCAAGGATCGTGACAACAACCTGACCTTCGGCAAGGTCATTCCGGTGGATTGCGACGATTTGCTGGGTTTGGTGGTGGAGGAGACGGAAAGCGTGCAGGAATGGGACTGCATCCCCCTGCGCGGGCAGGATCGCTGCGCCACGGCCGGAGTGTTCCGGGATATGATCGCACCTACCACTGCACAGGTGCTGTACCGCTACGATGATGCTTTTTACCGTGACTTTGCCGCAGTGACCTGCAATTCCTTCGGCCAGGGAGCAGCCTATTATCTGGGTACCACCCCGGATGAAGCCACTCTCACCAGCCTGTTGCACCAGGCCATGAAACGGGCCGGGCTCGTGCCTCTCTCCCTTCCGGAAGGAGTGGAGTCCGTAGTGCGCAAGGGCCAAACGCGCACGCTGCGTTTTCTGATCAATCACAACGATCATTCGGTGGATACACTGGGCGTTTCCCTGGAACCGTTCGGCGTGGCCATCCTTTCCTTCTGACAAAATCCCCCGCTTGTGCGTCTGCACAAGCGGGGGATTTTTGTCTTTTCTCCGTTGACAAATGTTTGGGTGCGGCTAAAATGAAAAAAACAAGCGCCGTCGCGGATATTCATGATGAAAAGCTTTTCGTAAGGAGACAAAACAATGCCTGAAAAAGACCTTTTTATTCAACGGGCACAGCGGTACATGGACGATCTTTTCCGCCTTGCCTTCAGCTGGCTGAAAAGCCGGGCGGATGCCGATGACGTCACACAAACTGTCCTTTTGCGCCTGTATGAAACCGACAAAATTTTCGAAAGCGAAGAGCATGTAAGGCACTGGCTGGTCCGGGTGACCATCAATGAATGCAAGAAGTATTGGCGCTCGCCCTGGTGGCGAACGGAAGATTTCACCGATTACGCCAACACGCTGGTCTTTGAACAGCCGGAAGCCAGCGGACTGTTCGATGCGGTGATGGCTCTTGGGCCGAAATATCGAATCGTGATCTTTCTGTACTACTACGAGGGCTATTCCATCGAAGAGATCTCACAAGTGCTGAAACTTCCCCGCGGTACCGTGGGCACACGCCTGAAACGCGGACGTGAACAGTTGAAACAGACCTTATCCGAGGAGGTATCTTTATGAAAAAAGCGATTCAGCAGGCATTTTCCCCGCTACACGCAGAAGAACATACGCTGGAAACCATTTTAAATCGCACCGGTCCCGCACGCATTTCTTTTCTGCGGCCGGCCCGCACGCTTCTGGTTGCCGCCATCCTTGCGGCAGCACTGACCGTCACCGCATTCGGAGCAGACTATGTGCTGAACAATCGTGAAGTCTTTTTCTTCGATACGCTGGAAGCGCTGACCGCTCAGTATTCACAGGCGCATCCGGGCAATGCGGTAGCGGTGGCGATTCCCAGCTCTGCAGAAGAAAGCAAGGACATGGAAACTTCCGCTGAATATGTGGAACGCGCACTGAGCACCGGATTATTTGACGAAGAAACGGTGCTCGATGCAGGTGAAAATGGAGCCCAGCGCTGGCGGACCGCTCAATGTTACAGTGATACCTACGGCGACATTGTCACCGAGTACCGCGCTTCACCGGATTTTGCCGGCGGCATTGAGCAGCCCGGTCTTCTGGACTGGGACCTGACCGCACTGGCGAAAGCAATGGCGCCGGACACCGGCGGCCAGCTGGTCACCATCATCCGGGACGCAGGCAGCAAGCAGCCTCTCTGCATGAAAGTGCACCTCGGTTATACTTCGGACGCCGGAAAACGCCTGACTCTGAACTGGGTGTATGATTCCACCTGGGACTATGGAGAACCCGAATACATTTTGAACGATGCCTATGACGAATCGGAACTGTTCACCACCGATGACGGCGTGGACGTTCTGCTTCTCTCCTACGACGGGCAGGTGTGGGCCAGCGCCTACTCCGGGCACCGCTCGGTACAATTCTACACCACCGCCTATACACTGGGCGAAATGAAAGAGCTGGTAAACGAACTCGGGCTTTCCGCGGCGCTCACTTAAACGTACAATTTCATTAAAAACGCCCAACACAGAGTTCTGTGTTGGGCGTTTTTCATTGTTCTTACAGTGCGCCGTACTTTTCGTACACTTCTGCCAGCGATTTTCCTTCCAGCAGTTCTTTGCGAGACACATTTTCCCGCTCTGCTTTTTCGCGGGCCAGTTCAAACACGCGATCTTCCACTTCCCGGGGAATCACTACTACGCCGTCGAAATCCGCATAAATCATATCGCCGGGATTTACGAGCACGTCGCCGCAGCGCACCGGCACGTCATAGTCCACCACAAGGCCGCGGCCCTGGCTGTCCAGCGGGCGAATCCCCGCATAGAACACCGGGAAGCCCATTTTGATGATCCGCATGCAATCGCGGATCTGGCTGTCGCAAATGCAACCGACCGCGCCGCGCATTTTGGCGGCAGTGGACATCAATTCGCCCCAGGGAGCGTTGGTGCCGCCACTGTCTGTGGAATGCACCGCCACATCATATTCCGTCAAGCTGTCCATGGCCTCAATTTCTTTGCCGTAGGGGTTCTCTTTGACGATATAATCCGTCTCCAGCCAACGGAAGGTACGTGCCCGGCCCACAAACGTGCAGTTCTGCGGGTCCAGCGGGCGCAGACGCTGATGCATGGCCTGATGCCGGTACCCCAGCTGGTCGAGAATATCACAAACCACAGGAACGTACAGATGCTCTTTGATCCATGTGAATTTTTCCAAATCAGTCATTGCGGTTCTCTCCTTTTACCATTCAAGTTTTTCCATGGGTTTCAAAATCCGGCAGCGGTCTTCCAAACCGCGCACGGCACAAAAGTAACGAAAAGCTTCCGGGTTTTCTGCATTCAATGCCATCACGTCGTGATGCATGGGCACCACAAACTGCGGGGAAACCTTCTCCGTCAGCTGCACCGCCTGCTCCACATTCAGATTGCCGCACTTCCCGTTGATGCAGACCAGAAGAACATCCGCATAGGGTGCGTCTTCCAGAACCAGCGAACAGAACGCCGTGTCGGATGTGTGATAGATGCTCTTTCCGTTGGGAAGCTCCACCCGGTATCCCGTGGTATCCAGCACATCACGACCGGTCGCAAGGGCAAACACGCCCTGAATTTTCACGCCGTTGACCTCACATTTTTCGCCGTGATCCACCACGCGGATGTTCGCACGGGGCACGCCCAGCTCCTCCAGGCGCCGGGCCGCAAACCGCGGGGCCACAAAGACCGTTCGGTCCTTGTGCGGATAACGCGCAATCGTCTCCGGGTCCAGATGATCCAGATGATCGTGGGTCACCAGATACAAATTTGCATCCAACTCAGCCGCATCCACGGGGACCGGGTACGTTCTGGTGAACCGCGGATCGCTTTTCCCCACACTGTCGCTGAGGTACGGGTCAATCAAAATCTTCTGTTCACCGCTTTGCAGCAAAAAACCGGCCTGCCCCAAAAACCACAGCGCAGCATGCGCTTCATCCGTCCGATTTTCCGTAAACATCTGCCGCCTCCTCAGTTGATACGATATTTTTCCACCGCCTGCTCATTGATCCGGATTCCCAAACCGTCCCCCTGCGGAACGTCCATCATGCCGTTTGCATTCATCTGAATGGGATTTTCAATGATATCGCGCAGCATGGGGCTGGAACTCACATTGTACTCCAGGAAGAGACTCCTGGGCAGAACCGCGTTCGCATGGAGACTGGCAGCGGTCAAAAGGTCCGTCAGCCAGGCGTGCGGACATACATCGATTCCTGCGTATTCCGCCTCCCACATAATTTTGCGGAACTGAGTAAAGCCGCCGCAGCGCGTCAAATCAGGCTGCGCCACATCGATTTTGCCTTCCTGAATCAGGCGGCGGAAGCCCCATCCTGTCGCCTCCTGCTCGCCGGCCGCCAGACGCACCTTACTGCCTGCCGCTTTCACACGCGCATATCCCTCGTAGTTTTCCGGATGCAGGAAGTCCTCCAGCCAGTACACGTCATACACTTCCAGTTCGCGCACCAGCCGGGCTGCGTCCTCTGCACTGCGGGAAACCTTCCAGCCGGCATCCACCATGAGAGCCACATCTTTTCCGATGGTTTCCCGTGCGGCTTTCACCAAAGCGATGTCGTTTTTCGGGTCCTGCCCGAACACGCCCCATCCAAACTTGATGGCGGTGAATCCTTTGGAGAGGTAGAACTCACAAGCCCGGCGCATATCGTCGGGGCGCGGCCGGAACAATGTGGACGCATAGGCCCGGACTTGTTCACGCCTCGCGCCGCCCAGAATTTTATGTACCGGACGATGGATTGCCTTTCCGATGATGTCATGGCAGGCGATGTCAAAACCAGACATGACCTGAATTGCCACGCCGCGGCGGCCGTAATAGGCAGTGCCCAAATACAATTTATCCCACAGCGCTTCCACATCAAAGGGATCCTGTCCGATCACCAGCTCCCGAATGCCCTCCATCATATCGCAGCCTGTGCGCGGTGATGCGATCAGTGACTGCGCAATCTGCGGCGCGGTCTCCACATCGGACCATCCGGTGATCCCCTCATCGGTGCTCACCTTGATCAGGAAGCAATAGGCCACTCCGGGAGCTTCTTCACTGCCGGTGGGATTGAGATACTTTTCGGGCGATTGCAAGACAATTCCCTCTACATCGGTAATTTTCATATCGCGCCTCCTCAATCAAACGTCAGCGTAACCTTCAGTGCTTCGTCTTTTCCGAACTCAGCCAGGTGGAATGCGCGCTCCCACTCTGCAAAAGGCAGGCGGTGCGTGATTACCTCTTCCAGCCGGAGTGCCGGGTCTGCCAGCAGCTGAATTGCCTGATCCAGATAGTCATTGTCGTTGCAGCACCCACACAAATTCAATTCCTTCACATGCACACGGAACAGATCAATGTCCGGCATGGGAGAAACCACCGAGAAAATCGCCAGCGTCCCGCGCGCCCGCAGGCATTGAATGGCCGTGTTCACCGCCTGCGCATTTCCCGCGCAGAGAATCGCACTGTCCATTCCCTCACCTCCGCTGGCGGCAAGAATGGCTTCCTGAATGTCCGGGGCAGCCTTTTCGTTGATTCCGACTGCATGTGTGGCATGCTTCAGACGAAAATCATGCCGACCTGTCACAACCACGCATCCGGGACGACGGCTCTGCACCAGCTTTGCAGTGAGAATGCCAAAAGGGCCGTCCCCCAAAATCAGCACATTTCCTCCCGGCTGGACCGCCGCCCGCTCTACCGCTTCCAGGCATACACAAACCGGCTCCATCAGGCTCGCCAGCGCGTAGTCCATCCCTTCGGGGATTTTCCGCACACGGTCGGCGCGGATGCAGAAATACTCTGCAAATACGCCGCCTTTGTTCAGCCCCAGATGGGTCATATCGTCGCACAGATGCGGCAGCCCCCGGCGGCAGGAATCGCATTTTCCGCAGGGCATCACCGGATGTGCCGTCACCCGGTCACCCGGTTGAATGTTCTGCACTTTGCTGCCGACAGAAACCACATCGCCGCTTCCCTCATGTCCCATAATGGTGGAAACAGGCAGGCCAAAGGTATTGTATTTGAGATCGTTGATATCGGAAGTGCAGATGGTGGCGGCACGGGTGCGCACCAGGATCTCGTCCTCCGCCGGGACAGGTATGGCACGCTCTTCCATCCGCAGATCCCGCGTGCCGTAAAACGCAAGAGCTTTCATGTGATTATTCCTCCTGATCAATCCCCAAAATGGCGAGGGAATTTCTATGCAGAATGCCCTCGATCAGTTCCTCGGATATCTGTGGAAGGCCGGCGCGAATGGCAATTTGATTCACATTTCGAAGGCCCGCCACAGAATCGGCCGTAGTGGTTGCCGGAAAATCCGAGCCGAACAAAAGTTTATGACCCGCACCGTATTCCTGCACGGACAGCAGCGCGTTGTAGAACTGCCAGGGCCGGTAGTACAGCGCGGAAATATCCGCATACAGATTCGGCTGATGGCGAATGGCTGCAATGCATTCATCGATCCAGGGATGGCCCAGATGCGCCAGTACAATTTTCAGCTCCGGGAAGTCGCACGCAACCCGGTCCATGTGCACCGGCCGGGCATATTCCAGTGGGACTCCCGAAGAAAACGTCGTTGCCATGTGTGTTATGATTGGCAAGTGATGTTTTTCGCAATACTCATAAATCTGATAATACTGCGGAGACAACGGGTGAAGCCCCTGGTAAATCGGCCCCAGTTTTACCCCTTTGCAATGCAGATTCTGATGGTCATTTTGAAGCTGCTCCATAAAATCCGGCGCAGTGGGGTCAATGGATGTGAAAAAAATATATTTTTCAGGGTGCCGTTGCACCAGTTCCACCACGCGCTGGTTCTGAGCGCCCCAGCCGGTTTTCCGGGCATTGAGCCCGAACACCACTACTTTATCCGCTGCGCTGGTCCCTGCCAGATACTCCTCCTCTCCGTAGCTCCAGGAGGAAACCGGAATGC
Organism: Ruthenibacterium intestinale; assembly: GCF_040096265.1. Taxonomy (NCBI): domain Bacteria; kingdom Bacillati; phylum Bacillota; class Clostridia; order Eubacteriales; family Oscillospiraceae; genus Ruthenibacterium; species Ruthenibacterium intestinale. The sequence continues at coordinate 29,411 of NZ_JBBMFA010000081.1, read as the reverse complement.
CGCACCGCTCCAGATCACTGAAAAACGGTTCCGTAAAATCATCCGGACAGCGCACAAAATGTGTGTGAATATCAATCAGCATAACATCGTCACCTCATCGTTCAGGGAAGAATGGAGTATCCTTTGATGAAGCCGCGCGAATACATGGGGCGGAACGCCTCTGCATGTGCTGCTCCGCACTGTTCACCACGATGGCTGGAAATTCCGCACATCCAGGCGCCAATGCCATAATCTTCACCGAATCCGGCGCGGAATGCCTCATCCTGGCTTTGATGGAAATTGGCCAGCCGGATTTTTTCCTGGATCACATCGCTGATATCCACCCAGTGGCTGGGCGAAAATTCACAGCCGCTGGCGGGTTCCACCTGAAAGACCGCGGGAAAATCCGAGGTGGCCGGTGACGACGTTTTGATCATGGGAAAAGCCATCTGCATGGCACATTGCCGCACCAAACGGTTCACGGTCATGTGGTCCAGATTGTAATCCGTCTCATTGTGGGTAAAAATCACATCCGCCTTAACGTTCCGCAGTGCTCCGATCAGAGCGTACCGTGTTTCGCGGGTGTCATACAGAAATTCATCTTCAAATCCAAGGCACTGATAAGTCCCGCCTGCCGCCTCTACCATTGCGGTCATTTCCCGTCGGCGGTATTCCGCCGCTTCCTGCGCGCTCATTTCCGGATGATGAACCATTCCGGTCTCTCCGCAGGTCAGGCAGATGAAGTGAATGGAATCGCCCCGCTGCTTCATTTTCAGCATGGTTCCCAGACACATCAGCTCATCGTCCTGATGGGCCATCACAGATACGACATTCATTGCAAAAGCCTCCTTATCCCTTGACGCTTCCGGCCATCACGCCGCGAATAAACGATTTCTGCATCAGTAAAAACAGTGCAACCATGGGAATGCAGACGATCACTGCACCGGCAAAAATCAAATCAAAATTGCCGATTCGGGATTGTGCAAACACATACAGGCGCTGCTGAAGCGTCTGGCGCGACGGTTCGTTGATCACGATCAGCGGAACCTGAAGGTCGTTCCACACATACACACCGCGCAAAACCAGCACAATTCCTGTAATGGTTTTCAGCAGCGGCATGTAAATGCGTGTATATGCCTGCAGGTAGCTGCATCCGTCGATTCGGGCGGATTCCATCAATTCCTTGGGAATCGTTCGGATAAAGCCCGTGTACAAAAAGACAATGAACGGCATGAACATGGAGGCATAAATCAGCGCCAGGCCCAAGAAGCTGTCGGACAAAGACAGAGTTTTCAACAGGGACACCAGCGGTACCATCGCCGCCTGGAAGGGCAGCGAGATCAAGGCCACAAACAGCACATACATTCCGTTGAACACGCGGTTATTTCCAATGTAAATGCCATACGCCGTCATCGAGCCCAGCACAATGAACAGCAGGCAGGACAAAACCAGAACACACAGGCTGTTCAAAAAAGTGGCCACATAATCCATTTTGGAAAACGCTGACACGATGTTTCCAAAGGTAAAGGTTTCCGGGCGAAGAACAAAGGGCTCAATGTTGATGTAATAAGGATCTTTCAGCGCATTGTTGATCACATACCAAAACGGAAGAAGATAAAAAAGCATCACCAGAATCATCAGTCCATTGGTCAGGACAACGCGAAGCCGCTTTTTTTGTTTCAATCCCAGTTTCATCAGCGGTCCTCCTTCCGGTTCAGCAGGAACAGCTCGCAGACAGCGAACAAAATGGTGATCAGCGTAAGCATAACAGCCAGCGCCATTGCCTTGCCCTGCGACATCGCTTTGAACGCGTACTGATAGGACATCAGTGCCATGGTCTGTGAAGCATAGCCCGGGCCGCCCTGAGTCAGCACGTAGGGCAAATCGAACAGCGTCAGAATTGCAATAGTGGAAACAATGATGTTGATGGTGATGGACTGAGAAATCATTGGAAGTGTGATGCGGAACAGTTTCTGCCACCAGGTAATTCCATCCACTGCCGCGGCCTCATACAGTTCGTTGGGCACAGTCGACAGACCACCCAGATAAATCAAAACATAGAAACCGACCGCATACCATATAATGGAAACGCTCAGAGCCGGCATTACAGTCTCCTTCTGTCCCAGCCAGTCCTGTACAAGATTCTCACAGCCTAATGCGTTCAGCAGATAGGCAAGCGGTCCTGTGGCCGGATTGTAAATCGTGCGCCAGATAAATCCGACTACGACCATGGAGACAATGTTGGGCAGAAACAAAATCACCTTGTAGATATTGGCGGCTCTTCCGATGTCGTAAATGATAACGGAAAAGAAAATGGCCAAAATGTTCAAAACCGGAACGTACAGAATAATGAGATAGAACGTGTTGAAAAACAACGTCTTAAATTCATCCGAAGAAATCACGTTTTTGTAGTTGTCAAACCCCACAAAAGCATAATCAGCGGAAACGCCGTTCCAGTCGGTAAAGCTGTAACGGAAAGACATCAGCACCGGATAGATGGAAAAAACAAGTACCAGGATCAGGGCTGGAAGCACAAACAGCGATGCACTGACCAGTTTCGAAGTGGAATTACGCCGCAGAAGTTTTGGACATGGAAAATGTTTCATCTATTGCGGCACCTCCTTTCCAAAATAAAGCCGCTCCGGTGCCCCTCCCTTCGGAAGGCCGGAGCGGCGGCAAAACACGTCAGGACTGTGTAGTGTACAACTCTTGTAATGTGGCCGCAGCATCCTCGGGGGTAATTTCTCCGGTTGCAACCTGCTGGAAGGTTTGCGGCAGGCGTGCATAAACGGACGGCGGCAGGGTTTCAAACCAATAAGCGCCTGTTACTTCAATATCGAGCAGCCGATCCACATATTCTTTCACGGTGTCTTCCATCTTTACTTTGCTCTCGTCGTATTCGATCAAAGACGGAATACTTCCGCGGGCCTGCTGATAGGTGTAGAAGCCTTCCTCATTGGCAATGTAATTGACAAACTTGATCGCAGCTTCTTCGTTCGGACCTTTTGCAACGGCGAAGCCGGTTTCAGTGCCCAGTACCACTGCCTGAGACTGTCCCTCCATATTCCAAGGCGGAACCATCATGCCCACTTCAAAGGGGCTTTCCATAAACGAACCGGCCATCCAGATGCCCTGGAAGCACATGGCCGCTTTCTCCTGCTTAAACGAATCCAGCAGAGTGGAGACCATAGCGCTGACAGAACCGGTCAGCAGATATCCGTTGTCGTTCAAAATCTTGACTCTCTCAAAGATACGGGCCTGCTCGGGAGTATCAAAATTAAACGTACCATTGGCAATTTCTGTGATATAATCCGGATTAGTGGCGGCAATTTCCACCGCATTGCCGGTACTCCAGCAAGTGTTGGAGATTGCACCGTCGCCCATGGCCACCGCCAGCGGCGCATATCCTTTTGCCTTCAGCTTTTCGCATACTTCCAGGAATTCATCCCAGTTTTTGGGTTCTTCCGTGATGCCGGCATCCTCAAACATCGCTTTGTTGTAATAAATCAACGTGGAGGACAGACCGCCAGCGATACCAAACAGCTTTCCGGACTCCGAAGTGAATACCGGCTTCAGCGATTCCTGCATATTCTTTGCCGCATCGGTTTCCGACAAATCAATGATCAGATCGTTCTCCGCCAGATCCGCACCAAAGGAACCCGCGTTGATGGACATTACATCGGGCAGAGAACCGGCTGCCGCTTTGGGCTGCAGGTACTCTTCAACTTCACCGGGCATCGGCGTGTACTCTACATTAATTCCATACTTCGCCGTAAAGTCCGCCGCAATCTGTTCCGCAGCATCCAGCCAGTCGTTGGACATCAAGGCTACTGTAATGGTGGTGTCTCCCTGTTGAGAAGCTTGACTTGTTTCACCTGCGTCCGAGGATGAAGAACACCCTGCAAACAGCGCGGTCAACATGGCAACTGATAAAACCAAGGAAATTCTTCGAATGTACTTTTTCATCTTCTGCGCCTCCTTTTGTGTTTGTGCTGGGTTTTCACTGGTTTTATTGTAGTGCTTTCGATGGTTCAGACAAAGAGGTCATTTTTTTGAAAAGGTGAGGATTTTTATGCAATTTGAGCGTTCTGCATATTTTATTTTCAGATTATTTAATTTTTATGGTAATATCTAATAGAAGTATGTCGAACAGCGAGGATGTGAGCTACTTGAAAAAGTGGTATTTAAACCTGAGCATTAAATACAAACTTCTGATTTTGTTTTACTGTTTTCTGCTGCTGTTTTCTTTTGCCTTTTATCTGTACAATGCGCGCGTAGTCTACCAGAACACGCTCCAGACCATCGGAAATGCCAATTTGAATCTGTTGACGCAGATCAACGCCAACAGTTCCTTTATGCGCAGCGAAGTGGAAGACATGAGCGCCCAGCTGATTGTAAGCCCCGAAATTCAGGCTTATCTCACTTCCGGCAACGCGTCGGATACAGAAAAAGAATATGTGGATGCAAGCGTGCGCGATGCCGTCAATCTTCTCATTTCACGCGGCTTTGTATCCTCTTTGTCCATCTGTGATTTGAAAGGCGCAGTCCCCCCTTTTATTCGCACCATTGACAGCCGCTTCACCATGCCGGACCAATCAGAACTGATCGAAACCGAACTTTTCCGGCTGGCCGAGCAGGCGCAGGGGCGTCCCGTATGGCTGGAAAACTCCGAGGACACTTATATGTTTGCCGCCAACAATCATTACAATCGTATTTTTATGGTCCGCATGATTCGGGACTATGATACCTATGAAAACATCGGCCTGATGGTCGTCGGAATCAGCGAACCGGCTTTGCGCCAGGAATACAGCCGCGGCATCGACACTTCGGAATGCGGAATTGCCATTTACAACAGTGACGGCGTTGAAATCTCCAGCCTTGGCCTGGATTTTTCAGACGCGTTTACCCCGGAGGAGATTCAATCCATCGCAGCGCAGGAGGACGGATATCAGGCAACTGAATGGAACCAGAGCACAGCGCTCCTCTGCCACATGACCGATGAAGAAACCGGCTGGGTGTATCTGTATATGGCCCCCCTTCAGGAGATGTTGAATCGAATCAACAATTCCTCCAACTATATTGTTCCCTTTGTTGTCTCTGCGTTGATTATTGTATTCCCCATTCTTCTGGTGACGACCGATCTGATCATCCGCCCCATTCGCAAACTGCTGGTGGCCATGCGCTCGGTGGAAGAGGGCGATTTCAGCCAGAAAGTTTCTTTCCGATACCGGGATGAAATCGGTCAGTTGGGCATGGGATATGACAAGATGCTTCAAAACCTGTCTTCCCTGATCGACAAAGTTTATGTACTGCAGATTCGTGAAAAGGAAGCGGAACTGAACGCTTTGGAAAGCCAGATCAATCCTCATTTTCTATACAACACACTGGATTCCATCTATTGGAAAGCGCAGATGCGCGGTGAGGAAGAAATTGCGGAAATGGTCTGGATTCTTTCACAGGTCTTTCGCGCCTGCCTGCGCAAAGGCGAGCCGTTCAGCACCGTCGGCAATGAATTCAAGCTTTTGGAACAATATATGCGTCTGCAAAAACTGCGATGTGGAGAAAAATTTGATTACGAGATACAATTGAAAGACGAACAGATCCATTCCCAGAAAATCCCCAAACTGATCCTGCAGCCTTTTGTGGAAAATGCTGTTTACCACGGAATTGAAAAGGAAGACCGCGTTGGGCATATTTGTGTCACCGGCGAACTGAGAGGCGACCGAATCTATTTCCAAATCCAGGACAATGGACAGGGAATGTCCCCCGAGCAGGCCAAAGCGATCTCCACCAATACGGAACTTTCCGACGGTCGGCATTACTCTGCCATCCATAACATTCATGAACGCCTGAACATTCTCTATCAGGGAGATTATCAAATCGAGGTTCACAGCGTACCCCATCAAGGTACCACATTCCTGCTTTCAATTCCGCTATGGAGGGAAAAGACATGACCAAGCTGCTGATTGCGGAAGACGACCAGAATATCCGGCTGGCCCTGCGCCGAATCATCCCCTGGCAGGACAACGAAATCACCCTGTGCACAGACGCCACCAACGGCCGGCAGGTTTTGAAAATTGTGCAAAAAGAGCATCCCGACATTTTGCTGCTGGATATTCAGATGCCGTTCCTCGATGGGATTCAAGTGGCCAAAATCTTATCGGAACAGCACTTTGAAGGGGAAATCATTATCCTCAGCGGGCACGATGAATTTGCCTATGCCCAAGCAGCTATCAAATATGGCGTTTTTGAATATCTGCTGAAGCCCTGCCGCCCCAACGACATTCTGGAATGTGTTCTCAAATGCCGGGACCGGATTGCAAGCAGCGAAAAGCAAAAACTGCTGTGGCGCGGCATGGAGCAAAAGTATTATCTTGAAACGGAGTATCAATTCAAAAGCCGCATCCTGTCCGAGGAGAAAGAAGATCTGTTTGCTCCGCCTGACCACACCAAACGGGATCTGCTCGAGTTCATCCGTACCGGAGAAGCCGAACAGGCCGAGTACTGCATTCAAACGCTTTTTCGGTATATCGGCGGTGCGCTATACACCAAACAGACCATCTTAAATTACTTGTTTACACTTTTTTTGCCGGTTGTGGACTTGCGCGAGGAACACGAACTGTTGTCGGACGAGATTCTTCGCTGCCGCGATTTCCGGCACCTTGCTTAATTCCAGTGTCTGAAGGAAGTGCAGGACCTTTTACAAAAACTCTCTTGCGAGACAGCGGAGTTGTGCCGCAGTCAATTTGGAGGAAGTCTGGTCATTCGGGAAGCATTGCTGTACATCAAAGCGCATTATAATGAGGACATCGAATTGAAAAAGATTTCCGACGCCATTCATATCACCCCGGCCTATTTGAGTGTTTTGTTTAAAAAGCACGTGGGAATGAACTATCTTGACTATCTCAACCGCTATCGCATCGACCGGGCCAGTGAAGATTTGGCGCACAGCAAGAAAAAAATCTATCAGATTGCCCGCGAAAACGGCTTTAAAGACGAAAAATACTTTTCCAATGTGTTCAAAAAAATTGCGGGGCTCAGCCCGTCTGAATATCGAACCCGTTATTACAAGCAAAACCCTGCAGATTTTCCAAGATCTGAACCGGAGGACTGAATTTTTTGTGCTCCGTGCAATAAAAACCGTCTTTATTTCTGAACCGTCGCCCTCGTGGCACACTGGGTTATTTATCAATACTGGCTCTGTCCAAAATCTAAAAATCAAAAAATCCACAGCACTTTTGTGCTGTGGATTTTTTGATTCTACGCGTCAGGGATTCTTTATAATGTATTACACGCACTCCCCTGCTGCTCCATAAATTTTTTGTACTGCACATAAAACGCAACGGAATCCGGATGGCCGCAATAAGCGATGGTTCCCGGGCGGTTCATCAACCCCATGTACTGATAGCCCAACACCTCTTCAACATAGAAAGACACTGCTTCTAGCTGCCTTTTGAGACGCTCCATGTTGGATGGCAACAATGCAGAATGATAGACATCTCCTTCAAATTCGAAAAGTTCTACATCCGCCCACAGTTTGGAACGCCCCGCTTTGTCATGCGCCTTTTTTAATGCAGAATAAAAGCGTCCGGTCTGATCCGGAGTGGATTTTCTCACACCAACCTCATCCTGGTATGCAACAATGTCCACATCCAGGGTTTCAAGCTGGCGGACATAAACATCGTCTGCAGACAGCATATTGGTGCCATAAGGTGCGATCATGGTCTTCAAATTCGAATTGAACGATTTTCCGAACGCTGAATACTGATTGACATACGCTGCAAAATTATCATCGAAATATTTTGTAATACAGCTTTCATCCGGATAGTACCAGCCATAAAAACTGCGGTATTTCCCATATCGTCCATAGACCTGCTCCATGGCCTTGAACGCCCGCTGGGTCACACTCGGACTCACCATATTCTCTCTGGGCTTGTTCCATGGGCCATAATATCCAACCGACATAAACACTTTCATGTCCAGCTTTTCTGCTTCTGACATCAGGGCATCAATGGGATCCTGGCAGACAAAATCTTTTGCCAGAGGATAGATATCCGTCGGGAAATACGCTTCGGCAAAATCTTCGTCCACAAGACTGGAACACAGCAAAACAATATATTTCATCCCGAGAGAGTGCATCTCCCGAATTTTTTCCCGCCACTGTTCTTCTGAAAAGTGACGACAAATCGGATTCCAATATTTTCCTTCTGCCTGATTGTGATGCTGAAATTCAAACCAGCTGCCCGAAATCAAACGAACCATTTTTATCACCCCTGTTTACAAATCAATCATGGATTTTCAAGCAATGAATTTGAAGCCCCACTGCCCGCACCGCAAATCCCTATCCCAGCCCCTTCAGCTGAGCAGGGTCCCAATGAAGCTGGATTCCGTGCTCCACCAGCAATGTCTGAAAATCCGCGAGCCGCGTTTTCCAAACCTGCAGAGGCTCCATCCGTTTCTCGATGCAAAAAGATGCCAGATGTCCTGCCACCTCGCCGATGTTCCACTCTACCGGATGAAGCCGAAAACAGCCATTGGTCAAATGTGTACAGCCAATATTTTTACAGGCCGGCAGCAGATTTTTCAAATCAACCGGAATCATAGCCGACAACGGAATTTCAAACGGCCACGCCGGCGTATAGAAAAATGTGTGACTTTGCGTTGTTGGATGAATGTCAATTGCATAGTGACCTACACCCACAGAATCATTGCGATGCAGAATTCCCTTCGAACATTCCCGTGAGATCTCCTGCTCACAGATTGTATGATGTGCACAGATGCGCCTGGACTCCCGAATATAAGGTGCCTTGGCAAGCCCGGATGCTGTTCCCATAATGTCCGGCCTTAAACGAACCGGATATCCGTGTCCGCCGTCCGGACGCAATGCGTCGTGGCGCAGCCAATACACTGCACACAGCGTCAACTGCTGTGCCAGTGTACGGTGGATTTCTGCGTTCGGATCTTCGAAAAGATTTCCAAAACCGTAATCGTTTTGCGGCCAGTTAAACAATGTCACTTCTGGGCGATTGTCCGTATACTCTCCCTTGGCAATGATGCGCCGGTACCTCCACAATCCACCGCAGTGAACGGGGTCCTCCTCATCAAACATAGCAAACCGTGTTTCCCGGCCGGTCCTTGCATCGGGTCCATACCAGCTCAATAAAGGTACCGGTGCGTAAGGTGCCTGGACAGAGCGAAACAATTCGTAAAGTGCCGGCTTTTCCATCGGCTCCAACTGTTTTTCTTCAGACAGTTCCAAAGCGGCAACCCAAGTGCAGGGCTGCATATCCGCCGGACGGGGGATCTCCGGAGCATGCGGCTCCCCTGTCTGCTCCCTGCATTCCGCCCCCACGCGATAACGGGCCCCCACAATGGGCAGCAAATCACTGCAGTCCGTACCATCCAGAAAAAATTTCGCACGGATCTCACGATACACATGGATGGCAGTATTCTGCACACGCACGCTCTCAATGGTATTATTTCGCACAACTGCCGACACCGGGCGGGTGTGAAGTTCCAGGGTAATTTCTCCCGATGCAAGGTACGGTGCCAAATGGCCCATCAGAATTCTGTGCGCTACCGCAGGTTCATGCGCAATGCCGGAAACCCAGGCACCGCCCGGGCAGACCTTTTTTCCGCGAAGCGCGCTGTCTGCCTTAGGATGGTTCCGATAATATTCCCGCACTTCGCTTCGATACTGCCGATAACGCCGTGTACAGCCGCAGGATTCAATCCAGGGGTGCTCGTCCGGCGGAACCGCCTGGCTGGTGAGCTGGCCACCGACCCAATCCGTCTCCTCACAAAGATAGACTTTTTTTCCGCTCTGCGCAGCACTCAACGCGGCCTGAACGCCCCCCAGACTGCCGCCGATCACCGCAACATCAAACGTAGTATTGCACATCGATTCTTTCCCTTGTTTTGTAACACGCCCTGCGGACTTTCACATCGACGCACGGCTGGATTCCCGCTTCAGAATCTCGTCGATCATGCAGTCGACCATAATGAGCATGCGAAGCACATGGAAGGGTCCTTTAAACGTAGACCCCTTGCAGGGAGGCATGGTCGGCTTTCCATCACGGCGCAGATAGCCGTACCACTCGCCATACTGCGGATCGCAAAATACACGTTTGCAGTAATTCAGCGTTTTATCAAAAATCTTCAAATACTTTTCATCACCCAAATCACGGTACAGCATCATTGCCGCAATCATCAACTCGTTCTGCGGCCACCACAACTTCATGTCATGCTCATATGCCTCCGGAGGCATTCCCATGCAATCGATAAAGTAAAGCAGACCTTCATATTCTTTGTCCCAACCGTGTTCAAACGCCTGATCGAATATATTCTGCGCTTTTGCATGCAGCATCTCACTGCCCAGATAATTTGCCTCTTCCAACATAAACCATGCACATTCAATATCATGCCCCGGGTCCACCATACGCCCTGCAGTGCATTCAGACTGCACCTCTCCGTCCAAGCCTACTGTTTCCAACAGACACCCCAGCTCCGGTTTATAGTGATACGTGAGGATTTCTTTGCAGCACTCTTCGGCACGCTGGTCATACAAAGCTTTGTTCTCCGGATCACAGCGGCGCATGATGGATGTAATGTTCAGATAAATCATGGGATCGGCCAATGACCGTCCACTTCGGGTCGTCGGGATCGTCTTGGGGCCCAGGCCGGTGGGATCCTGAATCAATCTGTGGTTCAGCTGATAAATCAGTTCATACGCAGCACGGGCGCGTTCAATGTACTGCTTGTCATTTGTCAGGCCAAAATATTCCGCATTCGCCATGCAGTAAAAGCCCTCGCTGAAACAATAACGGCGCTGCCGAAGCGGCCTTCCATCTGCCGTTACGGTAAAATACATTCGGTTGCCTGCCTCCCGATTGATGCAGTATTTTTCCATAAAATCCAGGCAGCTTTGGGCGGCTTCCATCCACTCCTGCTTTTTTCCATACACATGGCATAAATAGGAAAAGATCCAGCCGCAACGCCCCTGCATCCACACACTCTTATCGGTGGAATAAATTTTTCCTTCTCGATCAAGGCAGGTGTAAACACCGCCGTTTACAGGATCCATCCCGTTTTTCAGCCAAAAATCCACGGCACGCCGCAGCTCATCTTTGGCCCAGCTTTGATATTCTTTCAGCTGTTCTACCTGCTTCTCCATTTTAAAAACCCTCTTTCTTCGCAACCCTGAACAATGTACCGGGCAATGTCCGGCGGGAAGTACAGTAAGCTTCCGCCGGGAACGACTGCACCAGGCAAGCGCGCGTCAAACGCACAATATTACATATTTTTTGCCAGTTCTAAAACCTGTTTGCGGAACGGGCAGCTGTCTGCCGTTCCAAAACGGGTTACACTGATTCCTGAGGCAATCACCGCATACTGCACCGCAGCGGCAAGATCTGCGCCCAGCACAAGTTCTGCTGCCAGCGAACCGTTGAACACATCCCCTGCACCCACCGTATCCACTGCGGAACCCGCACAAAAGGCACTCACCCTGCGGCAGCCATTCTCGTCCGCAAGCAGCACGCCACTTTTGCCTAACGTGACAACAGCCCGCGGCGCTCCTGCGTGCGAGAGGCCTTTCCAAAGCTCCTCGTCTGTTACGTCTTGATCCGGGGAGAAGCCCGCGATACATTTTGCCTCTTCTTCATTGGGTGTAATTACAAAACACTGGCGCAGCAGTTCCGGTGAAAATTCACCGGCGGGAGCAGGATTGAAAATCACCCCGGCACCGATCTGCGAGGCCAGCCGGAATGCCGCTTCCAAACATGCAGCGGAGAGTTCATTTTGCAACAGAAGATACCTGCATCCCTGCATATGCATTTTCGATTCTTCCGACAGGATCTCCTCGGGCAGAAGCTGCTGTGAAGCGCCGGGGAAAACCTGAACAAAATTTTCTCCGTTTTCCTGGGTAGAAACTGCGGCAAAAGCAGTGGGAACAGCCTTTTGCTGCAACAGAACATCGATCGATTCCTTTTCCAGATGTCTTTTGCATTCCTCTGCGTATGCATCCTGACCGACCGCCGCAAGGAACACCACCAAAGCACCGGCACGGGCACAGGCCACCGCCTGATTATGCCCCTTTCCGCCCGGCTCATAAGAAAGCCGACGACTAATCACAGTCTCTCCCGGTCGGGGCAATGCATGCAGCTGAAAAAAAGCCGTCTGCCCCGTGAGTCCAATGACTCCTACCTTGGCCACATTCTTGGTTTCCATGGCTCTCACCTCACAGAAAGCGAATTCGGGAACGATAGCGCTCAATCAGATCCATATTCTTTTCCATTCCGCCTTGCACATTTCCGCTCACATATACAGGCGGTTCCACGCCCTTTTCCCAGAGCATCTGAGAAGCCTGCACCACAATCGCCTGCATGATCGTGCAGGCAGAGATCGTCGAAATCGGCCCCACATGAATTCCGCTTGTTCCAATTTCCACTGCCGCATCGCCATGACAGACGCCATTGTCCAATACGATATCGGCAAAATCGCTCAGTTTCTTTCCGGATGGGTGACGGGAAGTGTCCTGCGCATATGCTTGTGACACAACAGTCACAACAGTTATCCCTTTTTCCTGTGCGCACCTGGCCATCTCGATGGGCACTGAATTGATACCTGAAGTGGAGACCACAAAAAGGATATCGCGCTGCGTAATGGGGAACCGCTTAAACAAAGGGTCCGCCAGCCCGCACATCCGTTCCAGGCAGCTGCTTTTTACCGCTCCATCGTGGAGCATGAGCGCCGAATCCAAAATCGGGTAAACAGGTGCAAGACCACCCGCCCGATAAAACAAGTCTTCCGCAACAATATGCGAATGACCGCAGCCAAACAGATAAATCAGTCCATCGGCAGCAAGGGTGTCTGCCACAAGTGCCGCTGTTTTCTGCAGCTTCTCTGCCTGATCGCCAATCGCATGATCCAGCACCTGAAGAACCTTATGATAATATTCCTGATAAAGCATATTGATCTCCCAAAACATCCGAATTTCAATTGGAGTGTTTACAATTTCACCGGCTGCCCTGTACGAATGCTGTTATAACAAGCCAACATGGCGCGAATGGTGTTCTGGTGCCATTTCAGATTGATAGTTGGCTCCTTGTGATTTTCAATGCAGTCCACAAATTCATCGATCAAGCCGACCCACTCGTCAAAATAAGTATACTGAACAAGATAGCGGTCATCCGGTCCGGCATTGTGATAAATGTTCGGGCCAAACAAATCGGCCGAAAGCACTCCCTGATCGCCAACCAAGGTCATGTCGACCTGCATACGCTTGGGGAACACTTCCCAGCCGGGCCCCGGAACAGGAATGCGTTCTTCCATACGCGACCAAGAAGGATCCAGCGAGAAAGTCACGCCGTTTTTCATCCGGCCGATCACGGAAAGCATGTCCTCTTCTTCCAGATCCGGGCGCAGATTCGGCGCCACCTGTGCATAAATGGTATCAAACTCACTGTGCGTGACCCAGCGAATCATATCAAAAATGTGCGGATGATCGCACAGGGCGCCGCCGCAGAAACGATCGTCGCCGTCACGCAAGGGCACGCGCTTACCAAAGCTCTGCGCCGGATCGCCCTGCCAGGGGAAAGCCCACACCGGGGAAAGCGTGATATTTGTTGCTGTAAAACTGAGAAGTGTTCCAATGGAATTTTGTGATTCCAGATCCTTGATGCGCTGCATGACCGGATTGTAATGCAGTTCCAGCTCCACCTGGCAGACGATTCCCGCCTGCTCCACCAAACGAATCATTTCATCGTATTCCGCCATATCGAAGGTGGGAATTTTCATGGAAAGAATATGAATACCGCGTTCCGCGCACAGGCGCATCTGACGAAGGTGGTCGCAATTGGGCGAAGCCAAAATGGCTGCCTGAATTTCCGGGTGCTTGTCAAACAGTTCTTCATCGCTGTCATACACCGGCACACCCGGGACCGTCTTCTTAAACAGTTCCTTTGTATTCAAATCGGCCGCACTGGCCGCCACAAACTCCAGTTTGGGATTCTCCCGCAGAACCTCGTAGTACTTCCGCGTGTGGCCGTGGTTCAGCGAAAGTAAAGCAATTTTAATTGGCTGATCCATAGTTAACCTTCCTTTCCGTTCACATCGCAAGGCAGTGCGCCTGCTCTGCAGAACGATAAACCAACTTTTCCAGCTCTTTCAGCTGCGCGAAAGCATTTCTGCGCTCTTCCTGCTGGGAATCGCGCAGCACCACAAAGGCCTCCCGGACCAGACTGACTTCTTCCGGCATCAATCCGTAAAGTTCGAAATCCAGATCGTTGAACTCCTGTCTGCCTTGGGAAGTAAACACATAAAGAGAAGACTGCGGCAACTGTGTGTCTACCACACGATCGCAAATCACTCCGCGCCGGGTATTGATTTCATGCCGGTCGATCATCGGCTGACCGCCCTCCAGTGCACAGGCGAGCTCAATGGTGCAAACCGCCTGACTTTCCAGCGTTACAATGATGTTCCATGCCGTTCCGCCGCTGAATGCGCAGACAGATTTTACCGTGCTGTCCATCAACCACTGGCACAGGTCCAGTTCACGCAACAGTTCCGCAGCCAGCGGCCGGTTTCGCTCCACCAGCCGCTGGCTGCGGAGAACCGTGGGCACTCCTGCCCGTCCGCTGTTTTTCAAGGCATGCATCTCGGTAAAGCGGCGCTCCTGCCGCCAGGGCAGCAACGGAATCTCCCCGTCCTGTTCTTCCAGGTAGAAAATCCCGTCGCGCTGCATCAGTTTCGGGCGAGAAGAAGCCTCCACCCCATATTTCCGCATGAGCAGCTGCAGTTTTTCCTCGCATTGCTGCAGATTCATAAAAACTCACTCCTGTTCTACTGAGAAAAAAATGATCTCTGATGATTTCCGTAACGCTCAAAGGGCCGGTATTCTTGGCGAAAAGCGCGCTAAAAGCCGTTCATTCTGCTGTGTTCCCCGCGGGGTATTGGCGTTGTTCCATATAGGCGGTTCTATTCCCCGTTCCAGACAGATATCGATCGCTTCCAGTTCCATGATTCGGCACAAAGCAAAGGTGCCGATTCCCGAAACGGGCCCTACCGGAGTTTTCAGCGCCGGCTTGTTGAGAACTGCGTCCGCAACCGTGTTTCCATCGTCGACGAAAATGTCCGCGACATCCCTTAAATTTTTTCCGCTCTCATGGCGTATCACCGCACCTTGCGGCGTCTCGTCCTGCCAATGGGAACTGGCAATCCCAATGACATTCGCGCCCAATTCTTTTGCTTTAAGTGCTGCATCGATGCAACTCGCATTCACGCCGATCGTATGGATCACAAGCAGAACGTCATCTTTTCCGAGTCCGGATGCCTCGATCAACGAACCGCCAAGACCTTTGCATCTCTCCAGCGCAAGAAAGGTTCGCGCGCAGCTTAAAGCGCTGAGGCCATGCTCGCAAATCGGATAAATATTTGCCAGACCGCCCACACGAAAGAACATTTCTCCCACTGCCAAAGAAGTATGCCCGCCCGCGCCAAATACGTAAATCAGCCGATCACGGCAGATCGCATCTGCCAACAGGCCCGCTGCCTGCCGAATCGGCTCCTTTTCCGTCTGTGCGATCCAATTGATGCGTTCACATACTTTTTGGACATATTCCTGCTGAAGCATAGAACTCTCCTTGTCCGCAGCTTTTATCGAGCCGCCCCCGACCTGCTCATGACGCGCCGGTAATTCTCTCCGATATGGTCCCACAGCTGCAGCGGGTCCGGCGCGGCTACCGAGGTTCCGTAACCGCCGCGGTAAGTCCAGGTGGACAGGCGGTCCACTCCCAGATTTTCGTAAAGGTCCACGATTCGGTCAATTTGTTTCCAGTCTTCCGGGCGCTTGTTATAGCCCATCAGCCAGCGTTCGGATTCTTTCCCATACTTGCGGGCCATTGCCACGGTTCTTTCCGTCACATCCCTGAAAAAGCTTTCCGGCAATTCCCAATTGATAATGGTGCTTGCAAAAACATCAAAATAGGGGCACGCCGCCACCATGTCCCAATTGTCGTAGCCACGCTGCTCGGTAACATAATAAGTATTGATAGTCGCGTGTACGCAGCAGGTGATTTCCAGATCGGGGTTGTACTCTTTCAGCGCCTTGCTTGTTTCCGACAGAGTAGTCAATGCTTCTCTCCAGCGGAACTGCTTCACATCGCTGTTCATGATGCGCGGCATTTCGTATCCGTAATAGCGCTTAAATTTTTCCATGCATTCCGGGCAACGGCAGGCCCAGTCATCTCCCGCTCCACCTGTAATGGAGGCATAGCTTTTCGGCAGTGCATAATGCGGTTCATCCCAGAAGAAACCATCCACACTTGTGTTTTTTGCAAGCTTCAGGCAAAGGTCTTTGAAATAATCCCGGAACGAATTGGTATTAAAGCATACATTGGGTAAAACTTCCCCTGTAAAAGCCGAAACCTGCCGGTGATGGATATTGTTCTGCAAAAACAGGCTGACCGGTTCTCCGCCAAAATACTTGCCGATTCCCCAGAGATCGGCAAGCACTCTCAAACCGACTTTGTGGGCACACTGAACGATGGATTCAATGTTGGGAAACCAGAAATCCATATCAAATTCGGTAATCGCCAAAATCACGGTGTCACAGCCATGCTGCACCATTTCTTCAAAATCCTGCTCTGCATGCTCGGCATAGTTGAGGCCGTAATAACTTACGCCGGTATGTTTAATTGCCATCCTTCTTTCCTTCTTTCATTTATTTTTCTGTAGAATGCGGATTGCTTTTTTTCGACAGTGCCGTGCTTTCTCTTGTAATCAATGTGGGCTCCACATAATAATTGTCGCAAACATGTACGCCTGTTTCGGCTTCTTTCAAAAGCTGATCCAGCGCAATTTCCACCATGGTAGGAATGCGATAGCGTACCGTTGTGAGCGGCGGAACAATGCATGTCGTCATTGGCAGGTCGTCAAATCCGACAATGCCCACATCTTCGGGGATCCTCATGTTCAGCTGCCTGCAAACTTTGTACAGTTCCACGGCAATCTGATCATGATAACAAAATGCGGCAACCGGTTTCGGTGCACGCTTCAGCAGTTCCGCCAGCCGCTCATGCCCGGCCGACAGATCTGCCGGCATTTGGAAAATGTTTTCGGTATCCAGCGTATAGCCTTCTCGCTGCAGGCTGGTGGAAAAGCCCAAATAACGATCATCTTCCAAAAGATTGATCTGCTCTGTTCCCAGGTACAAGAAATTCCGGAACCCCTCCTTCAACAGATGCCGAACGATTTTATCCATCGCAGGAAAACTGTTAATCTGCACAGAAGAACGGTTGCTTCCATCAATCGCATGTGACAGCAGCATGCAGGGAATGGGATAGTCGTAGAAAAACTTTTTATTTTCAGATGAAACACACGGAGCAAGCAACACACCTGTCACCCCGTACTGCTGCATCAGCTTCATGCACCGGCGTTCCTGCGCACAGGAATAATTGGTGTCCATCACAACCACCTGATAGTCTCTCTTTTCAGCCATGAGCCGAATCGTTCTGGCCACCGCAGCATAAAATTCGTTGCTGATATTGGGAAGCAGTACGCCAATCACATGCGTCCGCTCTTCCAAGTGCTGTTCATGTTTGGCATAGTCCAAAAAGTACTTTTTACCGCACAACTTAATGTATCCTTCGTCCCGAAGTGAAACCATGATGTGCTGCGCAGTCACGACCGAAACAGAATATCGTTTTGCCAATTCCCGCGTGGTCAAAAATGGAGCACCCGACTCGCCGTACACCTTTTTTAAAATCTCTGTCTGAATGGTGTACTGAACCTGTGCCGTGCGAGACATGTTTTTTAAAATCATATTTTCTTCTATGTTCATAATCCGTTTTCTCCTTTGATACACAGCGTCATCTGTTATGTATATGAGGATCAGGAAATCACAACATCCTGTTTCATTGACCTGTCATATTTTTTAAGCATCTATTATTCCATACTGTCCGCAAGTGCGCTCAGGCAATGTGCCGCCTTTTTCAGCGTCTCACGGTGAAGCGGTTGAAACACCGGTTCCATCTCCCGCAAAGGCTTTTTCAGATAATTCTGAAAAGCCGTTTTCCCGGCTGCCATCAACTCAGCATCGTTCGCCGGACATCCTGCCGATGCGCTTTTTTTGAGCCACGCAAAGAACAGCTGATTTTCGGGGATGCAGAGCCACCGCATAAACTCGCTGGCATATCCGCGGCTGTAGCTGTTTGCCAGATTCTTTTTGAATGAAATTTCAAACCGGTCGTTGACCGGACATTCCGCACGCAGAAGTTCCAGAGATCTGCTTTGCGAATAATCCGGATGCGTATCCAAAACATCACACAAAAAGTTCAGCAACTGTTGATAGGACTCACTCAGTTCCTCGTTCCATTCTCCACGGGCCGCGTGACAGATGATCCAAAGCAACATGGCGTTGGCCGTTCTTCCCAACGCTGTTCGAGCAATGTCCACGCTGTCGCGCCGATGAAACGCGGTTCTGTCAAACTCCGCCTGTGCCAAGGCATCCAAAACCTTTGCCGTTTGCGCCAGCAGCCGGGGCAGCTGTTTTGCCTCTTTTTCCAAATTGGCAAGGACCTGCGGTGTCCAACGGCGCAGCCTTTCACATCCCAGCACATCAAAGAAATATTCCTGATGGATATCTTCAATAGCCTCTTCCCGGTTCAGTGTCCAAACCCGAAGCGGCAGCATCGGCCATAAAGCGATCCATGCCGGGTACAAATCCATTGTCTGGCCATAACGGCTGCGGCAAAAATTCTCCAAGAAGGTGTCATCGTCCACTTTCGACCAGGCGCTGCGCGAAAAGAATTCCAACATCAGCGTATCGGAATGGGACAATTCCGGCCAGAATACGAGCCCCTGACACATAAAGTCATTTCTGGCCTCATCCAGTCTCCACGACAGCTCCTGATAATTGCCTCGTATATCACTGCACGGTTCAAATGCGTGGAAAATACCGAAGATCCATGGATATTTTTGATAAAAGCCCCATGTTTTGTAATTGTTTTCCGCATCGCAGGAATCCGCTGTGTAATCGAAAGCAATGTGCCGTTTCGGGTCCAGTGTTTTCAACAGCTCCCTGACTTCATCCGGATACCAGTTCATCACAAAATCCCAGCTTGCAATCAAAACCGGCGCCCCTGGCCACTCTCGTTCAACCCGTGACAAAATGCGCTCATACGCCATTTTCTTAAAGCGCATATTCACGTCCCGGTCCGCAGAACACATTCTTTCCGCCAAACCGATGGTATGAAACAGCCGCGGCTGCCCGTATTGTTCAACGTGCGTCCTGGTCAGTTGAAAATAACGGTCCATATTTTCGTCTTCACGAATATCCCAGACGCGCCCGGTTGGCTGGTTGTAAACATTCGATATCTGCGGAATAAACTGCGGATTTGTTTTCTCCAAAAACGAAACCGGCGTTCTGCTGTACCAGTGCGTCATTGTGCCGCAGTCCTCCGGATGCAGCAGATCCCGTTCAAACGCATAGTTCAAAACCTGACGGCGCAGCCACCCGCGGTATTGCAGCGACCAAAAAAGTGTGCGGGCATCATAGCCCTCTCCCACTTCCGGAAGCTCCCCTTGCGCCGACGGATATTCCACCGTGTCGGGGAATGCCTTTTGGAACAAATCGTCAATGCCAATGCGCAGCATGAACATGTTCAACCGGCGCTTTACAAGCCAGTCAATTTCTTTTTTCCAGTCTTCCAACCCCCAATGTTCCGCTTGAAAACGATGCAGGCCCCGGTGTGCAAAGTAGCGGATTCCCCGCAAAGAAAAGTCCGGCTTTTCCAGCACATCCAGGTCCCCAATGGAAAGTTCCGTTCGGTGCAAAATCACATCGCCATCCCAAAAATAGCGGCATCCTGCCCGGCGCTCGAAAAAGTCATAAACCGCATACAGCGTGCTCCGTCCCCTGCCACCACGCAAAAAAAGCAGCGAACAGCCGTTCCGTTCCACAGAGGTCATTGCGTATCCGTCTGTTCCGGGTGCCACTCCGCTTTCCGGAAGCCATCCTTCCAAATAGGCATACCTTGATAACGCATTTACATCCGTATCGCCAATCACCACCATATCATCCTGCGGTTCTGCCGCGTTTGCCTTCTCGATCGGCAAGCATATTCCTGTGACGGAACGATACAGATCCTGAAAGATTTGAGCTGCAATTCTATACGCGCTCTCCGTTCCTTCCGGCATAATGATTTTCAGCATATTCATACCTCTGCTCTACTTTTCATTTCAAAATGCGTTTAAACATTCAAGGCCTGTGCGGAAAGTATTTTTGAAGAATTTTAACGTTTTAATGTCATTTTGTCACTATATATAGTTGTTTCGCCTCTTCAAAACACTATTCTACACCATTTATTATAATGTACGATAATGTTTTTTCAACAGTATTATGTTATTTTATAACAACAAGCAACTGCTTATATAACAGCATTTGGAGATGTTTTTCAATGAAAATTTATCGATATAATGTAAAATACACATCCAAAAATGTATTTTTACACAAATTCAAACACACTTAGATACGACAGGCAGAAATGCACTGGTTCCATGCATAGCAACCGCTGAATCGTCCGCTCTCATCCGTGACATAGGGCAGCTTTGGGCAGGAAAGTGTTTCAATCTGATCAATTTCCCCTCTTGCCAAACGCCGCATCTGCTCAGCAGCGGTCTCAAATCGCCCCGCCGCACCGGAGAGTCTCACATCAATGATTTCAAAGCCATATGGGCGATTTGTCTGTTCCCACAATTTCTGCCACACCGCTTTGCATTTTCTGTACAGCTCCGCAATGTGCTTCGCGGAGTCTGCGGCTTGTGCCGCCACCGGCGAATTCTTTTGGGCCGAAGGCGCAACAATTCTCCACGCACACCGGGCAGCAAGCAGTTCCGCAAGCACTTCATAAAAACGGTACAGCGCTTCAAAGCACGGTTCATCACTGTGGAAAGCGGCATACTGCTTTTGCAACGCATAATAATGGCCCGAAAAATCCCTACCGTTTATGTCCGCGTCAAACAAGGGCAACAGAGGATCCTCATACAGTAAAAACTTCGCGGCATTTACCGGATCATTGGTTTTCGGAAGCGTGCCGGGCAGATTGTTGAAATCCGACAAATGAGCAAAAGCATCCGCTTTTTCTCCGGTACATGCTTCAAACCGTGCGGCCAAATGGGCAAGGCAGTCGTTTTGAGAATAATCAAACTCCGCAAAAACCTGTAGCCCGTAAAGAGCCGTCAGAAGGTTTGTCTCTGCGCCGTCATCTCCCCAGGCGGTTGCAAATACTCTCCGAATGCCATACTCTGCGCATTTCTGAAGCGCCGGCAGGGTGACTCGAATCATTTTGTCCATGGCCGGTGCCGGTCCGATCCACGTCCAAACACCGCCGGCAAAAGCCAACGGGGAGTGAAATGCAGTGTGCAAACGAACAAAACGATCGTAAAAAGCCGGATCTTCGTGGTAGTAATCCCAATAAACAAGCGGGATCTCCTCATCGGCAGCATCGATGATGTTCTGCGGTATCTCGCCCGGCACATCGTAGTAAGAACCTGTTGTAGAGATGGTGCGGAAATACATATCGCTCCACATCATCGGCTTCAGAGAATACTTTTTGGCAATCTCATGCACACGGCTCAAATGCTGCTTCATCAGTTTTTCAGCCGGTGTAATGCCGTGTTTAAACCGATAATTTCCAAGCCCCAGCGTCCACGCTTCATCCATTCCAATATGGATGTTTTGGGTCTGAAAGGTTTCCGCGGCAAAGCGTAGCATCTGATCGATCAGCACATAGACCTTTTCTTCGCCAACCATTAAGATATCCGCCGTGTCCCGCAAATCAGAGTCGATTTGGGGCCAGTGAAGCGCACGTTCCAAATGGCCCAGCGTCTGTATGCAGGGAATCAGTTCTATGCCGAGGCTGGCGGCGTACTGATCCAAGTCACGAAGTTCCTGCTGCGTATATCTTCCACGAAGATAGCCAAAATAGGGATGCCCCGGAAGTTCATAGGTATCCTCCGTATACAGCATGGCCGTATCCAATCCCATCAAGGCCATCTTTCGCAGCATCAGCCGAAAGGTCTGCGGCGTTAATACCGCATTCCGCGAACAGTCCAGCATTGCACCATTGTGCTGAAATACCGGCTGCTGATTCATTTCAAAATCTTCCGCTTCTTTCAGGTAAGACAGGGCGCGGAAAAACTGCGCACGCTTTTGATAACGGACATTCAGGGTATGATTTTTTCCGCAAACCTCAAAATGCTCTCCCGGCTCGGCTGTAATGCGGACCCCTTCCTCACAAAGGCAGAACCCCTCGTGTTCCGCAATCTCATACAGGCCAGCTTTCAAATCCTCGGGAATACGCTCTGGAAAGATCTTCACCTGTTTCATTGACACCTTCTCCTTCCGTATTTCTAATGTTTGGCCTGTCTTAGGTCAAGGGATATTGCGGTGAGCGAGGCGTTTTGCCAACAGCACCGCACCGTAATCTGCTTCATGTTTCGGGGAGATCAGCACGAGCTGATCTTCTTCAGGATAACGTTCTCTCAAACAGTGTATCAGTGAATCGCGTACAGCCGCGTTCTTCTTCAGAACACTTCCTGAGAGCGCAAGCGCCGCGCGGCCATTCAAAAAAGAGATTGCCGGCAATGCCAGCTCAGCCAGCGAGGCTGCCGCATTCTGCACAATTTTCTGTGCAGCCTGATCCTGGTGCTGTAAAGCCCTGTCCAGCGAGACAGCCAGCGCAGCAATTTCCTTTTTGGTGCGTTTTTCATCGTACAGCCAGTCGATCAAAAAACTTACATCCGCAAGCTTCAAATGCTCCAGCACCAAATCCTGTAAAATGGTTGCAGGCGCCCTTCCATCCTGGGCCTTAACAACCGCCCGCAACATCTGTATGGAAAGATCATAACCGCTGCCGCCATCATCGATGAGGTGACCATTGCCGCCAATCTGCAACTGTTCACCGGTTTCCCTTTGAGCAAAACAGATGGAGCCGGTCCCCGCAATCAAAACAATTCCCGCGTTCCCATCCAGTGCACCGGCATGCGCAGTCACTGAATCTGCAACAATTTGAAGCGGACAGGTAAACCCGGCTTCACGCACTGCCTGTCTCAAAAAAGCAGCAGCAACTGAATTATTGACGCCCGCACTGCCGATACAAATGGCCTGACAGTCCGCCGCTGAACAGCTTCCCTGCGCACTGCGCAGCAGTTCACGCATATTGCGGTCCACCTGTGCTTTGACTGCCCCATTATAATTGGTTGTTCCGCCCTGAAACCGGCAGAGAATTTCACCTGTTTCACTGACGGTCAAGCCTTTTGCCGCGGTTCCGCCACCGTCGATTCCAATCACATACCTGCCCATTGTTTCGCCCTTTTCATAAATGTTTCAAAGCATCCTTTAAGACGCCATGATTTTTTTCCAGGCATCGTTGCGCTGTTTTCGGGTCCTTCCCCGACAAAATGCAGAAAATCGCTTGTTTTACATTTCCATTGGTCCTGTTCAGCCATGTTTCCGCATCAGGCTCCGACACGCCGGTAATTTCAGCAATCATACGAATCGAACGATGCACCAGTTTTTGATTGGTCACCTGCACATCTACCATTCGATTCCCATAGACCTTTCCCAGCCGGACCATAACGGCGGTCGTCAACATGTTCAATACCAGCTTCTGGGAAGTACCTGCTTTCATGCGCGTGGAACCACTGATCACTTCCGGACCACAGACCGGCGCAATACAGACGTCGCACTCCTGTTCAAACCCATTGTTCTGATTGTTGGTAAGCCCAACGGTACCGACGCCGACTTTTCTCGCTGCTCTCAAAGCGCTGACCACATAGGCTGCACTTCCGCTGGCACTGATGCCAACTACCACGTCCCGTTCGGTCACACCCCGCTCCGAAATCAGTGCCGCGCCTTCCTGGGCATTGTCTTCGCATCCTTCGGACTCCCGGTACAGATCACCGCCTGCCACACAAGCCTGAACAAGCTGCGGATCAACTCCATACGTAGGGGGACATTCAAAGGCATCCAAAAAGCCCAGTCTTCCGGAAGTACCGGCCCCCACATAGAAAAGCCGGCCACCTTTCCGCATTGCCTGGTAAATCAAATCGACTGCTTTTGCGATCTGCGGAATCTGCTCCCGCACTGCAGGCGCTACTTTGCAGTCCTCCCGGTTGATCATATATAACATTTCTTCCGTAGAGCACTCGTCGATCCGAACGGTGTCCGGATTCACGCTTTCGGTAATCAACTGATTCAGGTCCGGCATGTCTACCTCCGCTATTTCGGTTTATCATTCTGCAGGCATCCCAGGTGCCTGCGTTTTTCCTCGGTCCGCAACCATTCTCAAACCGGTTGCACCGGATTATGGTTTCTCTTTTTGTTTGGGTGTCATAAAATCTCTGTAAATGCTCGGATCACTGTTGGGGATCACCCTTGCACCCACACTTTTTTCGTAAAACGGAATCGGCCCCACTCCACCTATGATGGCGTAAACATATCCCAGTTCATCTCGCATGGCCTCCATGCTTCGCAGCAGAAGTGCCTTTCCAATTCCCATGCCCCGATGGTCTTTCTCCACCGCAGTAGGGCCAAAGAAATCCGGCGCAGTCGCCTCATAGCAGGCAAAACCCACCAGTCGCTCCTGTTCGGTAGCGATAAAAAGGCTGACAGGTTTCCGCGCAAAGGAAGCTTCTGCTTCACCGACCGCACATTCACTGAAGGTTCTGCGGACGAAATCGCACACCAATTTCTTGTCCGGTGCCAGAGCGCGGCGTATTACAATTCCCTTGCTTTTCAATTCCTCATAAACCGGACGGGAATCCGGCAATGCTAATAAATCCACCAGCATATTCTGCATGGAAAACACCTCTTTCTTCGTTTTTCCCGGTCGCTGCGAGATGGTTTTGCGCGAACACACGCACAAAACCATCTCCGCAAAACGATTTGTTTATTTCAGGCCCGAAGTAACGGCGATTCCGCTGAGGATCTGTTTTTGTGCAACAAAGAACAGAAGGATCAACGGGATGGTAACAACCGTACTGGATGCCATCAGCAACGCCCATTCGTTTCTGGAGCCTGCCGCAAACATCTGCAGACCAATGGAGAGCGTATATTTCGAGCTGTCCTGCAGATAAAGCAGCGGGCCGTTCAAATCGTTCCAACTGGACATGAAAATCAGAACGCTGATCGTAGTCAAAACCGGTTTGCACATGGGGTATACAATGCGATAAAGGATCTGCAGTTCACCGGCACCGTCGATGCGCGCCGCCTCAACCACGCTGTCCGGCAGACCTTTGATAAACTGCCGCATTAGGTAAACATAATATGCGCCGCCAAAAAACGCGGGCAGAACCAGAGGAACAAACGTATTCACCAGACCCAGTCGACTCCAGGTGCTGAACATCGGGATCTGCGTAACCTGCCACGGAATCATCATTGTAGCCAAAATGACAGGGAAAATGTACTTTCCGCCCTTCCAGGGAATCTTCGTCAGAGAATACGCGACCATCGGCGCAGAAAACAGTTCGCCGATCACCGGAAGAATGGACACGATCAAAGTATTGAGCGTCTCGGTGAGTACCGGCATGCGCCGAAATACTTCCTTAAAATTCCCCCACTGGGGATCGAGGGGAATCATCTGCGGCGGGTTCAAAAAAATTACCGTCGGGTCCTTCAGCGCAGTGGTTACCATCCAGTAAAGCGGCATGAAGAAAATAAGCGAAAAAAGGATCATAACCATGTAAGCAAAAAGTCTTTTGACCCTTTTGGACGTTCTTCCCCAGGAATTTTGTCTTGTCGCAACTTTCATTGTCCCATTTCCTTTCTGTATGATTTACTCCACATCGTAGTTGATTTGGTTCTCTGTAAAGTACAGTTTACAAGGGACTACACAGGGTAGGTATCTGACGGGAGGGGTGCCGCCAGTCAGATTTTCCATGTGATGTTCAAGCTGTCGCTTGTGGCGGCTATGGTGGTGATCATCAAATCCACCACACGCCGCTTGTCATCAAAAGATACATTCTCCCAGGTATCGAGGTAGCCGGAAATCTGGCTGACCTGTTCCGGGCTGATGGCCTCCACAGTCAACTCCGCTATCCTTGCCAGAAGTTCCTGCTTGCGCCCGTCCAGTTCCGCTATCTTCACATTCACATAGGAGAACAGGACATTGTTTGCCCCCGTCAGACTGTCCACCAGCTTTTCAATCTCGCTGTCTACATGGGCAAGTTCCACTTGCAGGGCGGTGATTTTCGGGTTTGCCTTTGCCGCTTTCTTTTTTCCTGTCAGCGTCTTGTAGCTTGCCAGCTTCTTTACCATCTGCTGATAAACAACCGCTTCCAGTTCCGAAGTGATGATTTTCCCACAGCCAGGACAGCTTTTATTGTCCAGCCGTTTCGTGCAGCGGAGATACTGTTTGCCGGAGGGATTGTAGATACTCATAAGAGCATACCCGCAATTCCCGCACTTGATTTTTCCTGCCAGCCATGTGTGGGTGGCTTTCCGGGCAGACTGGATTTTCATGTTGTTCATCAGCTTCTTGCGGCAGGTCAGCCAGGTGTCGGAGGGGACGATACCCTCATGGGGAGCCAGTACCAGCATTTGGTCTTTTAAGTCGTTTTTCTTGCTGGCCTTTACATCTCGCCCTTGATACAGATAGCAGCCGTTCATGCCCGTAAAATCGGCAACGTCATTGACAATGACTGTACCTTGACTTTTGAAAAATTCGTACACATCAAGGTCTGCCTGCACATAGACAGGATTGCGTAACATCTGCGCCAGCGTGGGGCGTATCAGCTCTTTGCCATGGAACAAAATCCCCTGTTCGGCAAAGTACCGGGTAATGTCCCCGTAGGAAGTTGTGGGCTGGGCGTACATCTCAAACATCAGCCGGATATTGGCCGCTTCCTCCGGGTTTACCACCAGCTTCTTTGTGTTGATACCGTCCATCTTGATAGGCTCCGTATGGAAGCCGTAAGGGGCTTTCCCGCCCATCTTAAAGCCCCGCTGACTGCGGGAGTAGTAAGCGTCCGTTACCCGCTTCTGTATCGTTTCCCGTTCAAGCTGGGCGAACACGATACAGATATTCAGCATGGCCCGTCCCATCGGCGTGGAGGTATCAAACTTTTCCGTAGAGGACACAAACTCCACATTGTACTGCTGGAACAGCTCCATCATGTTGGCAAAGTCCAGAATGGAACGGCTGATACGGTCGAGCTTGTAAACCACGACCTTTGCAATCAAGCCCCGCTTGATGTCCCGCACCAGTTCTTGAAACTTCGGACGGTCTGTGTTCTTGCCGCTGTACCCTTTGTCTGTGTATTCCTTGCAGTTACCGCCTTTCAACTCGTATTTGCAAAATTCAATCTGGCTTTCAATGGAAATGCTGTCCTTTTTGTCTACCGATTGTCTTGCATAGATTGCGTCTATCCGATTGTTCATATTGTCGCTCCTTTTCTTAAAAAAGAAACGGAGCTGCTGACAGTTCTATTATACCGCCAGCAGCCCCGCAAATCAATGATGGGTTTGGAAAACCTTATGTCCCGGCTTCCTCACTCTCCCGCTTGTCGGCGTACTTGCGGAACACCTCATAAAGCTGCTGTTCCAGTTCCCGGCGTTTGGCTGCTTCCTGTTCCGGCGTGAACACCGGGGAGAGATTTTCCAGTGTGATTTCCTTTCCCTGAAAAGTCACGATTTCGATTTCCTTTTTGTATCTGATATTACTTATAAGATCACCTTTCCTTTCCATGCTGCCGCTGTTGCCGTTTCAGTTCCGCTAAAATCTCCGGCGGGATACGGTCAACCAGCCGCCGCATATCGTCCAGTTCGCTTTTTAACTTCGCCCGTTCCATCGTGTCATTCATCTTGCCTTTTTCGCTGGCCTTTGCCCTGACTTCCAGCTTTTCATTTTCCGCTAACAAGTCATTGATTGTGACCTTGTATTTTTTCAGTTGCCCGGAGAAGTTCTCCATCTGCGGAAACCACTTTTTCAGCATGGAGAGGGCTTCCTCTTTCTTCTTTCCGGCGTTCAGCGGGGTAATGCCGGAGAGA
Organism: Ruthenibacterium intestinale; assembly: GCF_040096265.1. Classification (NCBI taxonomy): domain Bacteria; kingdom Bacillati; phylum Bacillota; class Clostridia; order Eubacteriales; family Oscillospiraceae; genus Ruthenibacterium; species Ruthenibacterium intestinale. The sequence continues at coordinate 1,384 of NZ_JBBMFA010000081.1, read as the reverse complement.
ACCGCTTCAATGGCCCTCGCCTGTTTGGAGAGGTTGACCGCCTGTTTGAACAGCCGGGTGGGGATATGCTTCCGGCCCGTCTTGCTGGCGCTTTCCCCACGCTCCAGGTCGGGGTACTGCTCCACCATACAGGCGTGAAAATCGTCCTGCCACTTCGTCAGATTGGCCCGGTTGCCGATAATTTCTTTGGCGCACAGGCGGTTGTCCTTTGTCAGCGGCACAAAGACCAAGTGCAGATGGGGCGTTTTTTCATCCATGTGTACCATAGCCGAAACGATGTTCTCCCGGCCCACCCGGTCAATGAGGAAGTCCGCCGCCCTCTGGAAGTAGGCCGCTATCTCCTTTGGGGACTTGCCCTTGAAAAACTCCGGGCTGGCGGTAATCAGCGTGTCCACAAACCGAGTGCTGTCCTTGCGGGTGCGGCATCTGGCCTGCTCGATGCGGCTCTGAATGAAATGGTAGTAGCGGCCATCCGGCTTGACGATGTGGAAATTGTACTTGCTCCGGCTGGTGTCAATGTCCGGGTTGCTGGCGTACTGCTCCTTTTTCCGTTCATGGTGGGCTTCCAGCGGCCCCGCCGGGTGGCCCTTGTGCTTCTCAAATCGCAAAATTGCGTGTTGTGCCATTGAACTCCTTTCCCCATTCCATTCCTTTCCGGCGGGTTTTCCCGCCGAAAATATCTCTGATAGGATTGGAATGGAATGAATGTAAATAGATGGTTTTAATCTCTGTATTTCTATATACCGTCAGATTTCCGTACTTCAAGAGGATTGATTTTCGTACTCGCCAAGTACGGTTTTCAGCCCTCCGGCGTACCATAACCGGATTTCTTGAAGTCGGTGTTTGGAACCGCTTCATAGGATTTCGGGTAAATGCGGTTGGGTTTTCCACAGCCCTGTTTCTGGATTTCCACCAGCCCCGCATACTGCAACTCCCGCAGGGTGTTGACCGCTTTCTGCCGCCCGCAGCGGAGCAAAGCGACCACCTCGCAGATGGGGTAGTACAGGTAGACCCGCCCGTACTCGTCCGCCCAGCCGTTCTTCCGGGACAACTCCGCCCGGCGCAGGACAAAGGCATACAGCACCTTCGCTTCGTTGCTCAAGGGCTGGAATGTGGGTGCTTCAAAAAGGAAATTGGGGAGCCGGGTGAAACTGAACGCCTTTTCCGGCTGGTGAATATAAATCGTGTTTGTCATAGCGTGTTTTGTGGACGGTTAGAGGCCCGTTTTCCGGGGCGAATGATAAATGATACCAGCCGCCCCGGTTGAGGGCTTGCGGAGCCTTGCAAATCAAGGCTTTTCCCGCTCTTAACTGTCCACAGCAGACCTCCTTTTCCGTTCACTTTCTGTTTTCTGCCGCCTGTGAACTCTGGCGGCGCAGTCCGG
>NZ_JBBMFA010000080.1:0-48316 GCF_040096265.1 Ruthenibacterium intestinale | reverse complement strand
CCCTCCTGCGGGAGGCCCGCTTTTTGGTTGTGGGAACGGACGGAATCTGCTATACTCAAAGAGAAAGAGAGGTCTTTGCCTATGATTTTTGACCGATTGGAAAACCTGAATCAGTACACCGGCCTGTTCGAGCATTTGGATACGGCCATCGATTACATCGAAAGCCATGATTTGTCCCTGCTCCCTCCGGGCCGCACCAACATCGACGGTGAAAACGTCTATGTGAACGTATTCGAACTGGAGCCCAAGCAGAGCGAGGAAATCCCCTTCGAGACCCACTCCCGCTACATGGATCTGCAGGTGGATCTGGAGGGGGCCGAACTGTGTGAAGTGGCTTTGGGAGAATTGACCGAAAAACAGCCTTATGACGAGGAGACAGACGCGGCTTTGTACGGAGCGGACACCAGCGCCGCATTGGTACTGGGAACAGACCGCTTTGCTGTGTTTATGGTAGAGGAGCCTCACAAACCGGGGATTCGCGCCCAGGGGTTTGACCATGTGAAAAAAGCCGTGTTCAAGATCGCCTATTGATTCACGGGAGGGATCGCAATGGAATGCTTTGTCATTGGCATCGGCGGCGGAACGGGCAGCGGAAAAACCACGCTGACCAAACGCCTGAAAGAGAGGCTGGGCAGTGCGGTGACCGTGCTCAGCTATGACAATTATTATAAAAGTCATCCGGACATGCCCTATGACGAGCGGGTGCGGCTGAATTATGACCACCCGTCCGCCTTTGACACAGAACTTCTGGTGGAGCATCTGGCCGCGCTGCGGCGGGGCGAGACCATTGCCGCGCCGGTTTACGATTTTAAACAGCACGACCGTTCCGACGAGACCATGCTCATTGCCCCCACGGGCGTGATTCTGGTAGAAGGAATTTTGATTTTGGCGGATGAGCGCCTGCGCAGCCAGATGGATGTGAAAATCTATGTGGATACGGATGCGGATGTGCGCATCCTGCGCCGGGTGGTGCGGGATGTAAAGCAGCGGGGCCGCAGCCTGGAAAGTGTGGTCACACAATATCTGACCACGGTAAAGCCTATGCATGAACAGTATGTGGAACCATCCCGGCGGTATGCGGATATCATCGTGCCCGAGGGCGGCCGCAACGCGGTGGCGCTGGATATGCTGGTGCGCCGCGTGGAACATCATCTGCAGAATATGACCTGAGCAACAGAAAAAGCACCCCGTACGGGGTGCTTTTTTTATGCTTCAAAATCACAGGCGCGGCGTGCCACCTGTTCCAGATAGTCACAGGAGAAAGAGACGTCGTCGGCCCAGTTTGCACGAACCCGTCCTTCGATGGTGATGGTCCCCTGATAGCGAAGCCCCTGCAGCAGCCGAAGAACCGCATGAAAATCAATGGCGCCCAGGCCGGGAAAGAACCGGTTGTTGTCGGAAATGTGCAAATTTTGGTACAGGGACTGGTGAAGGGCCAGCGCCTGTGCGGCAGAACGCTCTTCGATATTCATGTGATAGGTATCTGGCAGAATGCAGACGGGCCCCTGGGTGTGTTGCGCGAAAGCAGCTCCTTCGGCCAGTGTGTTGACCAGAAGTGCTTCGTAATGATTGGTGGCTTCCAGATAGACGGGTGCTTTTTGCAGGGTGCCGTCTGCGGCAAGCTCGTCCAAAGAGCGCTGCAGCTGCCGGGAACACTCTGTCCGGTCTCCGTCCGGTCCGCCTTTGATGAATCCGCAGATCACACCTGCATGCAGCCGCTGTGCGTAAGAAACCATCTCACGCATGGCGGCTACGCTTTTGCTGCGAATCACCTCGTCCGGGCTGCTGAGAGATAGTCCGTCCCGCTTGGCACGGGCTCCGGTGGCCACCATGGTCGGCTTGAGCTGATACGCTTCCAGCAGACGGCAAAGTTCTTCCGGTGAAAGGGATTCAAAATCCAGTAAGTTCAGTTCCACGCCATAAAATCCGCGCTCTTGCAGCAGATCAAGCGCAGAAAGAAAGGCCGGGTCGTTCAAATCGTTAAAAGCGGGAAGCTGAATGCACAGGGGATAGCAGTAGCGGGAAGTCCTCATGGAGTGCTCCTCTCACAGATAGTCGTGGAAATTGTTTTTCATGACAATGCCCAGCTGCACATAGCGAACTTCCTGTTGCAGGTGCTGTCCGGACAGGTATTCGTACAGCATACAGACGCCCTCTTTGCTTTGAAACTCCGGCGCCTGCCAGATGCTGGCGTCCACGGTTCCGTCCATAAGATAGGGTTCCAGCTCGGCAAAAATATCGCTGGAAATGGCGGCAATGTGCTTCCATTTGTCGGTCCGCTTCAAAGCGTGACACATGGCAATGCAGTTGGACGCACTGTTGCAGTAAATGCCCACAATGTCCGGGTGATTTTCCAGCTCCTGCACCAGTGTGTCCTCCAGAGAGAAATTGCCGCAGGCGTTGCTGATGTCCAAAATGGCCAGACCGGGATGCTGTTCTGTGATGTAATCGCAGAAGCCCATGGCATTGTCACGCAGCAGCTTCAGTTTGTGGTTGCCGCTCATCAGAATGACCCGACCACTGGGCGGAGTCAGCTTTCCCAAAAGTTCCGCAGCCAGCTGCCCGGTGCGCCGTCCGGACGCGCGCGCGCAGCCGACCCGTTTGGAGTTCACCGCATCGGAATGCACGGTTACCACAGGAATTCCTTTTTCAAGAAGCTGCTCAAAATACACATTCAGGGTGGTGTCGTCCCAGCAGTAGGTGATGACGCCGTGAATGTTGTCCCGCTTCAGAATTTTTTCAAAAATCGGAATCTGATCTGCGCTGGTGCGGCCGCAGGGCATTCGTTCAAGAGTGACATTGTAGTCCTGCATCATTTTTTCAGCGTCGTCAATGCCTTCCCAGATTTTTCGGAAGAACTGGTTGCAGTCTTCCGGCAGCAGCGGCAGAACCACCGCCAGGTTCAGCGTGCCGCGCTTCAACCTGGATGCAGTCGGGTTGATGGAATAATTCAACTCATGAGTGATTTTTAAAACGCGTTCCCGCGTTTTTTCGCTGACGCCGGGTTTTCCGTAAATCGCTTTGTGAACGGTGGGAATGGAGACGCCGGCAATGGTTGCAATGTCTTTGATGGTGGGTTTGTTGTTTTCCATAGCTGATCCCTAGGCTCTCTTTTATATTAAATTTATAATAGACGAAACGTACCGAAAATGCAAGATTTAGCAAGGAAAACGTTTACGAAAATGATTTGTAATAGTGTACAAAAATAATGAAAATATTCTTATAAAACGTAAAAAAGTAGGAAAACAGCTTGACTTTATGCAAGGAATCTTTATATTATCTTGGTGAAGAAAGTAAACATTTTTTTAATCCAAAATCAATATATTTTTTGAAAAAATGTCATATTTTTGTAATTTCTAAATAGATTTTTTGTTATGAAACAAAAAATAGAATAAACGTTTACCTATTTGTGAGGGGGATTTGCGTGAAGTATTTTTCAAAAGCAGATATGAATGCTCCGAAGCCTGCGCCGGGAGCCACCAATTATCCGATTTTTTTGGATGGAACAGCACCCTGCGAGGGTTGCAACGCCAGTGTGAACTTTTACGAATGCGAAGAATATCCGGTTCCAGGCGTTCACGAAGACAACGAGGGCTTTTATGTGGTCAAAGGCTCCGGCTGGGCGAAAGTAGCCCAGGAAGAATGTCCCATTGAGGCGGGCACATTCTTTTACGCACCGGCCGGTGTGCCGCATGCGATTCGAAAAAATCCGGATTGTCCGGAATTGGAAGTGGTTTTGTTTCACTTTCCCAAGTGAAACATGACAGGGTGTGCAAAGGAGGAAACGGTTATGAAAGTGGCAATTGCGTGCGAGGCGTCTTCTTTTCTTCTGAAGGAAGCCGTCAAAAAAAGAATCCAGGCCGCAGGATACGAGGTTCTGGATGTGGGACAGCAGACGGAAAACGAAAATGTCCTGTATTTTGAGGCGGCGCAAAATCTGGCAAAGGTGATCCAAAGCGGCGAATGTGAAAAGGGAATCGTCATCTGCGGCACAGGCGCCGGTGTAAGCATGATCGTGAACAAATTCCGCGGTGTTTACTGTGTGGCCTGTGAAAGTGTGTTCACGGCGGAAAAAATTTCGCTGATCAACAATGCCAATGTGCTGGCCATGGGCGCCCGGGTAGTCAGCTGGGATATGGGCGGAGAAATGGCAGAAAAATTTTTGGCAGGCAAGTGGTGCGACGGGTTTGAAACCCAGCGCCGGCTGAACAACGAGAAAGGTTATCAGGTGCTGAAGTCCATCGAAGAGGAAAGCTTTCGTTAAATCACTGGGAACAGGAGGTATGTGCAGATGAAGAAATTTCTAATGGGATTTAATAAATTCCTGGACATTATTTTCAACGTTCTTCAGACCTATTCCAAAGTGGTTTTGCTGGGTGTGGTCCTGCTGGTCAGCGCCCAGGTCATTTCCCGAAAGTTTTTGCACTACAGCATTGTGTGGTCGGAAGAAGTGGCATTGCTGCTCATGGTCTGGATGGCCTTTATTTCCATGGCCATGGGTGTTGCAAAGAATATTCATATCCGCATTGAAATGTTTTACAAGCTGTTTCCGAAGCCGGTGCAGAAAGCCGCGGTCTGGCTGGGACACATTGTGACGCTGTTCGTGGGCGCCATGCTGATGATCAACGGCTACAAGCTGGTCATGGCTACACTGAACTCTACGCTGCCCACGACCAAGTGGCCGAGTTTCATGTTGTACCTGATGATTCCCGTGGGCGGTTTCTACATTGTTTACTGCACCATTCTTCATATGTTTTTCCCGAATGCAGCCAAAATATTTGAAGACCCTGAAGAAGAGGAGGACGCGCAATGAGCACATCTGCAATTGCAATTTTGCTTTTGGTGGGCGGTTTTATCGCGCTGATCATACTTCGTGTGCCCATCCCCATCGCACTGGTCGCGTCAACTGCCGTGACCATGATCTATCTGGACCTGCCCCTGATGACCATGGTGCAGCAAATGGCAAAATCCATCAACAGTTTTTCGTTAATGGCCGTGCCCTTCTTCATCCTTGCGGGTGAGATCATGGGCGCAGGCGGAATATCCGACAAGATCGTGGACTTTGCAAATGCCATTGTGGGCAGATTCCGGGGCGGCCTGGCCTGTGTGAACTGCCTGGACTCCATGTTCTTCGGCGGTATTTCGGGTTCCGCGGTGGCGGACGTTTCCTCCCTCGGTTCCATCGTGATCCCCACCATGGTCAAGTCCGGATACGGGCGGGATTTTTCCATTGCGCTGACCGTGACCACGTCCTGCCAGGGCGTTCTGATCCCGCCTTCTCACAACATGATCTTCTTTGCACTGGCGGCGGGCGGCGTTTCCGTGGGCAAGTTGTTCTTGGGCGGCGCGATCCCGGGCGTTCTGCTGGGCTTTGCACTGATGGCATACAGCCTGTTTATTTCCGTCAAGCGCAATTATCCCAAAGGCGAGGCCATGGGCCTGAAACAGATCCTGCTGGTGACAAAAGATGCGCTCATCGCTTTGTTTACCGCCGTTATCATCATGGGCGGCGTGAGCCTGGGCTGGTTTACCGCTACGGAGTCGGCGGCCATCGCCTGCATTTACGCGTTCCTGATTTCCATGTTTGTTTACAAAAAGCTGAAATGGAAAGACATTCCCCGTATTTTGGGAAACGTTGTAAATACCTTGTGCCTCTCCTTCAGCCTGATTGCCGCGGCGGGTGCCTTCGGCTATGTGCTGGCTTTCTTGAAGGTTCCCGCGCTTTTGACCAATTTCCTGTTGTCGATTACGGACAACCGCATCATTCTTTTGCTTCTGATCAACCTGATGCTTCTGTGCCTGGGATGCATTATGGATATGGCTCCCATCATTTTCATTGTCACGCCCATCCTGCTTCCGGTTGTAACGGCTTTGGGAATGGACCCGGTCCATTTCGGCGTCATGATGATCTTCAACCTGGCCATTGGCCTGTGCACTCCGCCGGTGGGTTCGGCACTGTTCGTGGGCTGCGCTGTGGGTAAAAGTTCCATTGAACGGGTTACAAAAGAACTGCTGCCCATGTACGCTGTTATGATCACGTGCCTGCTGATAGTCACATTTGTGCCCGCACTTTCCACCTGGCTGCCCAATTTGATCATGAAATAAAAGGAGTTGTTTGCATGAAAGCACATTTTTTGCCGGATGAAACGCTGGAACGGCTTTCTCCGGAAGATATGGGACTGGTTTATTGCTCCGCGCAGCGGCTGGAGATCAAAGAACCCATCTGCCTGAAAAGCGGCAGTGAGGAATTGTGCCTGGTTTGCCTGGATGGAAGCGTGGAATATACATACGGCGGGAAAAGCGGCACGGCGGTGATGTGCGACATGCTGTACCTGCCCCGGAACAGCGCTTTGGAACTGAAGGGCGGACCTGCCACAGTCATGCGATTCGGCGCTCCCTGCAGCAATGCGTATGAATTCCGTCACATCCGTTTCGCAGACGTGGATGCGGACAGCCGCCATAAAGTTTACGGAAAAGTGGAAAACGGAACCCGGCGGGACGTGTGGAACTTCATTGACGAAGAGTTTGCTTCGGGCCGCTTTTTGACCGGGATCTGCTACGGGGCCGACGGCGGATGGACCGCCTGGCCGCCCCACGAACACGGTGCAGAACGGGAAGAAGTTTATGTCTATTTCAACATGGGACAAAGCTTCGGTGTGCAGTGCGTGTACGATGAGCTGGAAACAGCGCAGGCCTATGTGGTGCAGAACAATCATCTGGTGGCCATTCCCCATGGCTATCATCCCAACTGCGGGTGCCCGTGCGGCGGCCTGCGGTATGTATACTGCATGGTGTCCACCACGGAGGGCGACCGGGAATTTATGAATCTGCGGACCCAAAAGATTTACGGGGACAAACTGGAGTAACAGGAGGCGGGAATATGTTCAATACGGCATCCATCATCAATGTTCATTTTTTGAATATGAAAGAGGAACTGGACGCTCTGGTGGAAGGCGGCACTCGCTTTTTTCACATCGACCTGATGGACGGGCATTATGTGCCGAACTTATGCCTTCCCATCAAGCTTCTGGCGGAACTGAAGGAAGCTTATCCCCAGGTCAATATGGATGTTCACATGATGGTGACCAACCCCAGCGATTATATCCGGCGCCTGAAGGAGGCCGGGGCGGATTATGTGTCCTTCCATACGGACAGCACGCCCTTCGTGCGGCGCACCATCAATGAGATCCGTGCCGCGGGTATGAAACCGGGCATTGTGATCAATCCGTCGCAATGCATTGACCATATTCGGCCCTTTGTGGAATATGTGGACATGGTCACGCTGATGGCGGTGGAGCCTGGATTTGCGGGGCAGCCCCTTCTGGAGGGGAGCATGGACCGCCTGCGTGAGATCTGCGCGCTGCGCGAACAGATGGGCTGCCGGTTCCTTCTGTCGGTGGATGGCGGCATTGACTATGAAAAGGGGCGTGAATGCAAGGAAATGGGCGTGGACGCCATTGTGGGAACGGTTCACACCATCTTCGGGCAACCGGACGGGATCAAAGCGGCATGTATGCGCTTCGACCGCGAGTTCGGATCGATTTGAGAACGGGTATGTAGTTATTGCGATGCAATAATGAAATAATTTATCAAGGAGGAGCAATATGAAAAAGGTATTATCACTCGTAGTGGCAGCAGCTGCTCTGCTTTCCATGCTGACCGCTTGCGGCGGAGGAGCGTCCTCTGCTGCGGAAAGCACCGCGTCCGCCGGTTCGACCTCTCAGGCTGCCAGCGCGACAGAGGAGAACGGCGAGGCAATCGTCCTGCGTTTGGCATCCAATCACACGGAGGATTTCGTCACGTCTCTGGCGACCAACCGTTTTGCTGAGCTGGTCGAGGAAAAAACCAACGGAAGCGTAAAAGTGGAATGCTATTACAATGCGGTTCTGGGCGAGGAAAAGGCCACCATTGAGCAGGCACAGTTCGGCGGCATCGACCTCATCCGTGTCAACATTTCTCCGCTGGCCGAGTTTGTGGATGACTACAACGCCATCCTGTTCCCGTACATCTTCACCAGCAGCGAGCACTACTGGAAGGTGCTGGATTCGGAAGAAGTCGGCAAGGCAATGCTGCATTCGCAGGAAATGCTGGACAATGGTCTGTATGGCCTGTGCTTCTATGACAACGGAACCCGCAACTTCTTCTTCACCGAAGCAGAAGTGCACAATCCGTCCGATATGGCCAACCTGGCGATCCGCGTGCAGGAATCCAACCTGATGCTGGGCATGGTGCGCGCCATGGGCGCCAACCCCACTTCCATGGCGGCCAGCGAGCTGTACAGCGCGCTGCAGACCGGCGTTGTGAACGGTGCTGAAAACAACCTGCCCTGGTATCTGTCCATGTCTTTGAACGAAGTGGCGCCCATGATCACCATGGACGAGCACAACCGCTCTGCGGACCTGCTGGTCATCTCCAAAGCGACCATGGATAAACTGACCGATGAGCAGATGGCTGCCATCCAGGAAGCGGCGGACGAGTCCAGCCTGTATCAGCGCGAACTGTGGGCTGAAAGCGAGAAAGAGTCCCGTGAGGAGTGCATTGAAAAAGGCTGCACCATCATTGATCTGACGGACGAAGAGCGCCAGCAGTTCATGGACGCTGTGAAAGAGCTGAACGCCACGGAAGGCGAGAAGTACAGCGACATCTTTGAAAAGATCGAAGCGATGAAATAAGCTTCCGCAATCAAAAAAGCACCCCGTACGGGGTGCTTTTTTTGTCAGGAATGCGGTGTATCCGGCGTCAGCGGGAAGCAAACAATGGCTTTGAACAAATCGCCGTCTGTTTCGATGGAAAAATGACCGTTCTGCAGCTCGGTAAAGCTTTGCGCGATGGCCAGCCCCAGGCCGCTGCCTTCGGTGTTGCGGGAAGCATCTCCCCGCACAAAGCGCTCGGTGATATGGGACGGGTCGAACGTCAATTCGCTGGAAGAGATGTTCTTCATCGTTACAACTGCCTGGTCTGCTTCGGTTTCGAGATGGATATAGGCGCGCGTGCCGGGCATGGCGTATTTTAAAATGTTGCCCAGAAGGTTTTCAAAAATGCGGCAGGTGCGCTGGCCGTCCAGAACCACGGGAACCTTTTCGGCGGGCAGCTGCCAGCGGAAATCAATGGGCGAGGCGTCCAGCTGGTCGCCCATTTCAAACTGGACCTGTTTCAAAAGTGCGGTCAGATCCATCGCCTCGGGATGCATCAGCACGTTTCCGCTGGTGGCTTTGCTCACTTCGAACAGATCTTCGATCAGACGTTTCAACCGCTGGCTTTTTTTGTCCAGCGTGGCAACGTATTCCGCGCGCTTTTCTTCACTGAGAGAGGGGTCTTTCAGCAGGTCCACATAGGTGATGATCGCCGTCAGCGGGGTTTTCAAATCGTGTGAGACATTGGTGATCAGTTCCGTCTTCATGTTGCGGCTGCGCACTTCTTCTTCCACCGCGGTTTCAAATCCGGCGCGCACGTCGTTCAAACTGTCCCGCAAAGGGTTCAACATACCCAAATCGCCCTCCACAGGCGTGTGCAGGTCGCCGCCGGCCATGCGCTGTGTGGCAGACAGAAGCTGGTTATACTGCTGCTGAACGTTGCGCATGTACTTGCGCAGCAGAAAAAACAGCACGATGGAATAAAGAATTCCGCCGGCCACGCCAAAATACCACAGGCAGCAGCACACTGCGACCAGAAGAAAGTTGACACACAACCATTTGAGCAGCGTTTTTTCCACGGGAGCGCTCAGGTCCACCTGCCCCAGGCGATGGAAAAAACGGCGGAGCGCTGCCGCCGAGGCACCGGCGCCGGCTGCGCATTGGGTCAGGGTCCATGCGCAAAGACGCACGATCAGGCTGTGCCGGCGCAGGTATGGCAAAATGCCGTCCCGCAAAGCAGCCATCAGCACGGCTCCGGTTTGATACATGCACAAAAAGAAAAGGTACAGAAACACGCCCAGAAGAAAATCAACTTCCGCTTCCATGGGTTCGGATGCGGAGAAAATATGCTGCAGGTCCTGTGCATAGCTGCCATCAAAGATGCCCACCAGAATCTGGGCCACGGACCAGGGGGTTGACAGAATAAAGGAGAGAAGCAGAATATGTCCTTCCAAAGGCAGTTTTCTCCAGACGCCACGGCCTACGCCTAAGCGGCGGAAGATGGCAAAAAACGCACCCGCTGCCACGCTGACCGCCAGAACCAACGAATAGAGCGAGGAAAAGCCGCTGAAAAACAGCGCATCCACCGGCGGAAAGCTGTCTGTGGTGTTTTTCTCCATCGTGTTCTCAAAATAGGGAAACATCTGTGAAAAGAAGAATACGACCACAAGCGGAATGAGAACTGCCAGCAGCACCCGAAGAAAATCAAATTTTTTCGATTTTATATCCAATGCCCCACACCACCTTCAAATATTTGGGATTCCGCGGATCGATTTCAATTTTTTCGCGGATGTTGCGCACATGAACCATGATGGTGTCTGTGTTGACCGCGCGTTCGTTCCACACTCGCTCGTAAATTTCCTCAGCGGAAAAGACCCGCCCCGGATGCTTCATCAGAAGGGCCAGAATTTTAAATTCCAAAGGCGTCATTTTGACGGGGGCGCCGTCCACGCAGACGGTGGCAGCGTCTTCATTCAGCTCCAGCCCGCCAATGACATAGCAGCGCTCGGCCGGCTGCTGGGCCTGCCCGGCCAGTTTCAAAAAGCGTTCGTACCGGCGCAGCTGAGAACGAACCCGCGCCAGCAGTTCCAGTGGGACAAAAGGTTTGGTGACGTAGTCGTCCGCACCGATATTCAAACCGGTGATCTTGTCGATGTCCTCGGATTTGGCGGACAGAAAAATCACCGGAAATTCATGCTGTTCCCGCAGTTTCATCACCATGGTAATGCCGTCCATCACCGGCATCATAATATCCACAATGGCCAGGTGGATCTGCTGATGTTCCAGAACGGCCAGGCCGGCCGCTCCATTTTCTGCTTTGTGAACGGTATAGCCCTGATTCTCCAGATAAATGCCGATGGCGTTGCGGATCTCGTCATCGTCTTCCACAACCAGAATGTGTGCGTCCATAAATGTCCTCCCGATGCAGTTTTTTCCGGGAGCGTCCCCGGTCGCCGTCTCTCAGTATACCACACGGCTCATGCGGTTGCCAGCTGTGAACGCAGACGTGCGCGCGCACGGTAAATCTGTGTGTGTACGGTGCGTGCGGGCCGGTTCAGCTGAAGCGCGATTTGAGCAGCCGGGCGCTCCTGAACAAAATAGGCGGTGCACACATCCCGGTACGGGCCGTCCATGGTGCGGATGCTTTCCAGCGCACGCCGGGCGGCGTCCCGGTCTTCGGCAAGCTGTTCCGGTCCGGGGGCTGTGTCGGAAAACAGACGCAGCGTTTCGTCGGCCGTCACCTGTGTGTGCCGGCAGTGGGCGCTTTTCAGATAGTCTTTGGCCTTGTTGACGGCAATGCGGCAAAGCCAGGCCTTGCGGGCGTCCGGCCGGCAGTCGTCCCGGTGCAGCCAGGCGGAAAGGAACGCGTCCTGCGCCAGGTCTTCCGCCGTATGGACATCGCGTACCAGCTGATAGCATACCGTGTACACCAGTTTTTCGTATTGACGAACCATCGCTTCGTATTCTCCAGCCGTCATAAATACACACCCCATTCCTGTTTGCTGCTTCTATTGTATAGAGCAAACCCTAAGAACACCTGCACGAAAAACGAAAGAATTTCCAAAGAAATCAGAAGGATTTTCCTAAGAAAGACAGCAGATAGGCGCTCAAACGCTGTTTTTATTCAATCGACGCTCTGAATATGGTCACTCAAACCCGGTGCGTACCCGGAAAAAGTCCGTTTTTTTACCCCGCACTTTCACCGTTCTTTCACAACCCTGGCATACTTTTTTCATACCATACAGGTACAATATGATCAGCATCAGAAAAGGAGGATGTATCATGAACAACAATTGGGAATTCGATTATTCGAACCGTTATCAAAATGATCCGAACGGCGCCCCCCAATCCGGCGCGCCTATGAACGAAAATAACAACTTTGGAGGCACACAGCCCGACCCGATGCCGGGTGCACAGCCGCCCTATACACCGATGGGAATGCAGCCCCCTCACAAACCGGGCAATGGCCGCGGAAAGCGCATTGCCTGCGGGGTTCTGGCGTTGGTGCTTTGCGGCGCGATCGGTTTCGGCGGCGGATATGTGGGCAGCATGGTGGCCAACAACGGCGGCAAAACCGTCATCTACCAGGCAGCCCCGGCAGACTCCAGCGACAGTTCCAGCAGCACCGGAATGCCTACGGACGCAGCCAGCATGAGCGTGGAAGAAATTGCGGAAAAGGTCGGCCCCAGCGTGGTGGAGGTCACTACAGAGACCGTTTCCTACAGCAACTTCTTCGGTCAGTATGTGACCAGCGGCGCAGGCAGCGGCGTGATTATTTCGGAAGACGGTTACATCATCACCAACAACCATGTGATTGAGGGAGCCAGCAGCATCAAAGTTCGCCTGTCTGACAAGACCGAATACGATGCCACTCTGGTGGGAACGGACAGTAAAACGGATATCGCAGTTCTGAAAATTGAAGCCACCGGCCTGACCCCGGCGGTCATCGGCGACTCGGATACCTTGAAGGTCGGCGAGTTTGCTCTGGCGGTAGGCAATCCTCTGGGTACCCTGGGCGGTACGGTGACGGACGGCATTATCTCCGCACTGAATCGTGACATCACCGTGAACAATCAGACCATGAGCCTGCTGCAGACCAATGCGGCTGTGAACCCGGGCAACTCCGGCGGCGGCCTGTTCAATGAGCGCGGCGAGCTGATCGGAATCGTGAACGCAAAATCGGATGGAAGCGATGTGGAAGGTTTGGGCTTTGCCATTCCCATCAATACCGCTATGGAAGTAGCGGAGTCCCTGATGACCACCGGATATGTCACCGGCCGTCCGGCTATGGGCGTGTCCGTGCTGGCAGTGACCGATATGCAGACGGCCATGCAGTATGGCGTCTCTCAGATGGGCGTGTATATCGTCCAGGTCAATGAGGGCGGCGCGGCCGACAAAGCGGGCCTGGAAGCGGGCGATTTGCTGGTGAGCATTGACGGAAACGCCATCAGCACCACCAGTGACGTGACCAGCATTCTGGACGAACACGCAGTGGGCGATACCATCGAAGTTCAGGTGGTACGCGGAAAACAAATGGTAGAAGTCAGCCTGACGCTGCAGGAGTCTCAGCCCGAGACGCAGACAGCGACCAGCGAAGGTTAAAACACAAAATGATGGCTGCGGCGCTCTGCTGCGGCCATCATTTTGTGTTTGAAGGGAAAAAAGATTTGACGGCACATAACAGGATGTAATATAATAGATGTAACTGAGAGAAAAAGGAGGTCGCCGTCTGTGGCAGGTCAATTGAATGTCGCCATGCTCGGCGGCCTTTGTGTTTCCGTCAACGGAAAAACCGTGTTTCAGGAACCCGAAAAGCTGAACAAACCCTGGCAGATTTTGTATTATCTGGCATTGCATGCGGACCGGATGGTCCCGGCGGGTGAGCTGCTGAATCAGCTGTGGAATCCGGGGGAATTGACCGACCCGGCCAACGTGCTGAAAAACACGGTCTATGCTCTTCGGCGGGATTTGAATGCGGCTGGTGCAGAAGAATCCACCATCGTATTTGAAAACGGCGGATATCGTTTTGACCAGAATGTGCAGGTGTGTGTGGACCTGAACGAGTTTTTGCACCTGTGCGAAAAGGCGAAGAACGCGCCCGAAAGCGAGCGGGCGGACGCGCTGCTGGCAGCCCACCGGGCGTTCGGCGGCTTTGTGCCGGAAACGCTCAGCAGCCGCATCTGGATGGTGGCGCCTTCCATCCAGTGCCGCCAGATGTATCTGCGAATCAGTTATGCGCTGTTTGAAGCGCTTTGGGCTGCGCAGCGGCTGGAAGAACTGGCCGAGGCGGCACAGCGGACCCACGGCTTTGAAGCAGAAGACGAGACGGTCCTTCTGTGGCATATGCGCGCTTTGCAGAAGCTGGGCCGGGATGAAGAACTGGCCCGAATCTACGGCCGCGACGCCCGCGCGATAGAGCGCAGGCAGGGCGCTGCGCTGTCGCAGGAGACCGAGACCATTCGCCGGCAGGCCACGGGGCAGGAAGACCGCCCCGCGCAGGATATCGGCGTGGTGTGCAGCGATCTGCTGCAAAGCGCGCGGCAGGAAAATCCGCCCCGGGGCGCTTATTTCTGCAATTATGAAGTGTTCAAACACACCTATGCACTGATGGCGCGCATGGCTTTGCGCAAGCGGCAGGTGGTGGGCGTGGTTCTGGTCACGCTGCGGGATGGCGCGGGCCACGAATTGCCCCGCAATGCGCTGGAGGACGGCATGGACCGGCTGAAAGAGGCGATTTTGTGCACGCTTCGCAAAAGCGATGTGTTCACCCGGTACAGCAAGGATGAGTTTGCCATGCTGATGCCCATGGACGACGCGGGCAACGCGGCGTGCGTGTGCCGCCGTTTGGATGCGGCGCTGGGCGCATTGGCCGGACAGAGAGATTACTCTCTGAAATATCAAAGCGCAGGGCTTGCTTTGGAACAGTGAGCGCGGCGTTCAAATGCGAAAAAACTCCTGTATCGTTTCGGTACAGGAGTTTTTAAGGTCCCGCCCTTGCATTGCGGCGGAAAATGACATACAATAACAAACGGCTGCCCGGCAGCCGCACATGCATTGGCCGGTTTTGAGCCATGGGAGGAGTAACGTGAAAGATTTTGTTGAGCAGATTCAGAAACGGCGTACGTTTGCCATCATTTCGCACCCGGACGCGGGCAAAACGACGCTGACGGAGAAGCTGCTGCTGTACGGCGGCGCCATTCAGCAGGCGGGCATTGTAAAAGGAAAAAAAGGCGCTCGCGCGGCGGTGTCGGACTGGATGGAAATTGAAAAACAGCGCGGCATTTCCGTCACTTCATCGGTGCTGCAGTTCGAGTACGACGGCTACTGCATCAATATTTTGGACACGCCGGGCCATCAGGACTTCTCTGAGGACACATACCGCACTCTGATGGCGGCAGACTCCGCCGTCATGGTCATCGACGCGGCCAAGGGCGTAGAGGCGCAGACCAAGAAACTGTTCAAGGTGTGCACCATGCGCGGCATTCCCATTTTTACCTTTATTAATAAGATGGACCGTGAGGCGCGCAATCCCTTTGACCTGCTGGAAGAGATCGAGCAGGTGCTGGGTATTGAGACGTATCCCATGAACTGGCCCATTGGCTCCGGCAAGGATTTCAAGGGTGTGTACGACCGCAATGCCAAAGAGATTCTGGCGTTCCAGAATGTGGGCAAGGTGGGCACGCAGCAGGCCCAGAAGATCGAGGCGCATTTGGGCGATGAAAACCTGGATCAGCTGCTGACAAAACCTTTGCACGACACGCTGAAAGACGACATCGAGCTGCTGGACGGCGCCGCCTACGAGTTTGACAAGGATAAAGTGGACCACGGCAAGCTCACACCGGTGTTTTTCGGTTCGGCGCTGACCAACTTCGGTGTGGAGCCGTTCCTGGCGGACTTTTTGCGCCTGAGCATGCCGCCCCTTCCCCGCACATCCGACCGGGGAGAGATCGATCCCTGCTCGGAGGATTTTTCCGCTTTTGTGTTTAAAATTCAGGCCAATATGAACAAGGCCCACCGGGACCGCATCGCCTTCATGCGAATTTGCTCCGGCCGGTTTGAGCGCGGCATGGACGTCTATCATGTGCAGGGCGGTAAAAAAATCAAGCTCAGCCAGTCCACACAGCTGATGGCTTCCGAGCGCGAAACGGTGGACGAGGCCTTTGCCGGAGATATCATCGGCATTTTTGACCCGGGCGTTTTCTCCATCGGAGATACCATCACCACAGCCAAAGTGCCCTTTGCCTATGCGGGCATTCCCACCTTCGCGCCCGAGCACTTTGCGCGGATTTCCCAGGTGGATACCATGAAGCGCAAACAGTTCGTAAAGGGAATGGAGCAGATCGCCCAGGAAGGCGCCATTCAGATCTTCAAAGAGCTGGGCGGCGGCATGGAAGAAGTTATTGTGGGCGTGGTAGGCGTGCTTCAGTTTGAGGTTTTGGAATACCGGCTGAAGAACGAGTACAATGTGGACATTCGCCGCAACGATTTGTCGTACAGCTATATCCGCTGGATCGAAAACGAAGACCTGGATCCCAAGACTCTGAATCTGACCAGCGACACCCGGCGCGTTGAAGACTTCAAAGGCCGCCGTCTGCTGTTGTTTACCAGCCCCTGGAACATTGACTGGGCGCTGGAGCACAACGAGGGCCTGCGCCTGTCCGAAGTGGGGCGCTGAGCGAATTTTTCTGTCAAAAAGAGAACACGCCCTTTCCGCTGTTGCGGAAGGGGCGTGCTTTTTTATCAGCAAACATCTTTCTGCATCCGGAAATTGCACAGTTCCACGCCGTCCAGCTGCACGGTCTGCCGGGCCAGAACGCGGTATCCCCGGTGCTCGAAAAAAGGCCGGGCCGTGATGGAAGCATGTACGGTGATCGCTTTGGCGCCTTGTGCCAGGGCAAAGGCCTCCAACGCGTCACACAGAGCGGTGGCACACCCCTGGCCCTGGGCGTCCCGGCGGACGTACAGATGATCCAGGTATCCGCCGGCAGTAATGTTGCCGTATCCCATCAGAACGCCGTCCTGCACGGCCACCAGCGTGTGCAGTTCCCGCAAAAAGTCTTGGCGCTGTGTCAGACTGCGCCAGCGCCCGGACCAGGCTTCGATTTGCGGGGGCGAATAATCCCGGCAATTGACCGTGCGCACCGTATCCCGAAACAGACGGGCGATGTCCGCCAGGTCCTCCGGGCGGGCCTGCCGCAGCGAAAAACGGTTCATAACACACACCTCCTGGGGAAGTGCTCTCAGTATACCACGTTTTTCACAACTGTGAAAGGAAAAGGGGGTACCGTCCGGCGCTTTCATCTGCTATAATAAAAAGGCCGTCGCCCGGGGGGCGGCGCAAGTGTGAAGATGGGAAGTGTTGAATTTGAACCGCAAAAAATGGAAGGGAAATTTGCTGCTTTTGCTCACCGCGCTGATCTGGGGCGCCGCCTTTGTGGCCCAAAGCGCAGGCATGGAGCAAAACGGACCGTTTACCTTCAACACCATTCGAATGATTTTGGGCGGCATTGTGCTGATTCCCTGCATTGCGCTGTTTGACAAAATGCGTCATGTGCGCCTGGGCTGGCGCAGCGAGGATAAAAACCTTTGGGTGGGCGGATGCCTGTGCGGTGTTGCACTGTTTACAGGGGCTACACTGCAGCAGTTCGGCATTCAGTATACCAGCGCGGGCAAAGCGGGCTTCATCACGGCGCTGTATGTTATTTTCGTGCCGTTGTGCCGTCTGTTTGCCGGCAAGCGCCCGGGCAAACTGCTGTGGGGCAGTGTGGCGCTGGCGGCTGCGGGCATGTACCTTCTGTGCATGGACGGAAGTTTGGCCCTTTCCAAAGGCGATGTTCTGGTGCTGCTGGGCGCGTTCGGCTTTACGGCCCACATTCTGATCATTGACCATTTTTCGCAAAAAGTGGACGGCGTGCGCATGTCCTGCATCCAGTTCTTTGTGGCGGGTGCCCTGTCTCTGGTGTGCATGTTCCTGTTTGAGGCACCGTCCGTTCCGGCGATTCTCAGCGCCTGGGCGCCCATTCTGTATGCGGGCTTTTTGTCCTGCGGCGTGGCCTATACGCTGCAGGTGGTGGCGCAAAAAGACACCGACCCTACAGTGGCTTCGCTGATCCTGTGTCTGGAATCGGTGTTCGCCGTGCTGTTCGGCTGGCTGCTTCTGGGCGAGACGCTTTCCATGAAGGAGCTGCTGGGCTGCATTTTGATGTTCGTAGCCATTGTGCTGGCACAGTTTGCATAAGAAAAAAAGAAGCCCTTGTAACAAGGGCTTCTTTTTTTATGCGAATTTTCAGAGTGTGAGACCGGCCGTCACCATTTGTCCCCGGTCGGTGATCAGGTAGAACGTGAGCCGGGTGCCGGCAGGCATGTTGGTCGTGTCCAGCCACACATGTCCGGAAGAGGTCACGTGCGTATAGTAAAAACGCTTTTGCGCGGTGGTAGCATAGGCGTGTTCGTCCCGGATGGTGTAGCATACCGTGGCCGTGCAGCGGCCGTCCCGCATGCACAGGTCTGTGGGAAGGCTGTGGCGTTCCCCGCGAAAGTACAGCGCATATTCACCGGGGATCTGGGTGGGACGCAGTTCCCCCGCATAACGGGCAGGGGCGCACACCACGCCATTGTCGGGCCGCCCGTGGGACAAAAGGGCAATGCCGCTCCACAGCTGTTCCAGCTGCGCAAGAGGCCAGCGCTGTTCCGTGGCGGCGTCCTCCGATGCGGTGGGGTCGTTGACGAATACGAACTCGCAGCCGTCGGCGTCGGTCTCAAAGCCGCGCACCACCACCGAGCGATACTGCTCTTCACCCTCCGAGGAATGCAGGCGAACCGCGCACAGACAACCGTTCTTGATTTCTTTTTTCAGGCCGGCACAGTCAGTGTATACCACATAGCTTTCCAGACCGTAGCAGCCCAGAAATGCGGCGGCAAAGCCCGGGTTGGAGCAGTTCTCCGAAGTGCTGTCATAGCAGGCATACATCGCTTCTTCCGGCAGAACATCAGCGCCCCAGCGGTTGGCCAGCATGGTCAGCGTGCAGGGGTCTGCCAAAAGAGCGTGCAGGCGGGAATCCCGTGTGTAAAGCGAGTAGGCCGGTGCGGGCAGAATGCGGTGCTGCACCGGGTCACCGCCTTCCCGGGAACTTTTGCGGGAATGAATGGAGGCGGCCAGCAGCGAAACGGAAGGTGCTGCCGCGTTCGGCTGAGCAGTCAGCTCCAGCCGCAGCTGAAACTGGTCGGCGCCGCCCGGCACGTCCACATTCAAAATACCGTCCCGCATGGAAAGGCCCTTTTCGCTTTGCTGGGGTGCGCTGGCGCGGGCGGAGAAAACGCTCCACTTTCCGCAGGAGAACCAGTGGCTCCACTGCTCGGCGGCCTGCACGCGCACAAATGCCTCCAGCGTGCATCCGTCCGGCACCACAGCGTTCCAGGACACAACCAGCTCGTCAAAAGCGACCGCCCGGTATTCCGGCGAGGTATAGCTTCCCCGCACGGTTTCTCCCTGTTCGCAGATCAGTGCAAGGCGTCCGTCCTTCCACTCCATGCGTTGAAAACTGCCGGCGGAAAACTGCGCTTCTTCCTTCAGGACCAAGATTTGCTCGACCATAATGCTCCCACTCAAACTGAATTGAACTCGTTTTTTCACCAAATTTACACAATATTCAATATATTAGCGCACCAAAACGGGATTGTCAAGATTGATTTTCAGGAACCTTTTCCGCGCCGGATGCATAGCGTGACAACAGGCCCCGTGCGCCCGCAGGGCGTGGGGAGCGAATCTGCGTTTCAGCGCAAAAAAGGGGGAAAGAATATGGGACCGGTACAGATGGCGGCGCTGGGAACAGGCTTCACCTGTCTGATGACGGCAGCGGGAGCCGCCGTGGTGTTTTTCTTCAAAAAAGAAATCGCACCGGTGTTCCAGCGCGTGTTTTTGGGCTTTGCCGCAGGGGTGATGACCGCGGCTTCGGTGTGGAGTTTGCTTCTGCCGGCCATTGACCGGGCCGTGGAACAGGGCCAGTCAGGCTGGGTACAGGCTGCAGGCGGCTTTTTGCTGGGCGCTTTGTTTTTGGTGTCGCTGGACGCACTGCGCCCGCTGGTGGTGAGGCGCCAGCTGGAGAGCGGCCAGCGGCGCACGGCGCTTTTGGTGCTGGCCATTACGCTGCACAACATTCCCGAAGGCATGGCGGTGGGCCTTGCCTGCGCGCTGGCGGCTTCCTCGCAGGACGCGGGGCAGGCGGCGGGGGCGGCCGCTCTGGCACTGGGAATCGGCCTGCAGAATTTCCCAGAGGGAGCCGCAATCGCTCTTCCGCTGCGCAGAGAGGGGGCGTCCCGGCTGAAAAGTTTTGCGGGCGGGGCCCTGTCGGGAGCAGTGGAGCCTTTGGGCGGCATTCTGGCGGTGCTGGCGGCGGGCTGGGTGGAGCCCTTGATGCCCTGGCTTTTGAGTTTTGCCGCAGGCGCCATGGTGTATGTGGTGGCCCAGGAGCTGATCCCCGAGGCACGGCGGGACGAGACGTCCCGCGCGGGGACATGGGGCGTTCTGCTGGGCTTTGTCATCATGATGGTCATGGATGTGGCGCTGGGGTGAATGCGTCTGTCGCACGGTGTGGTTTCATGGTATAATAACCTCAAAACCTATGCGACGGAGGAGGAAATGCCATGCGCATCTTAGTGGTGGAAGACGAGCCGGAACTGAACCGGTTGCTGACGAAGCGGTTGAAGTCGGCGGGATACAGTGTGGACAGCTGTGTGGACGGCCGCGACGCGCTGGATCATCTGCCGGGCGCAGAGTACGACGCGCTGGTGCTGGACATTATGCTGCCGGGCATCAGCGGCCTGGAGGTTTTGCGCCGGATGCGCAGCGCTTCCAACACCACCCCGGTGTTGCTGCTGACCGCGCGGGACAGCATTGAGGACCGGGTCATTGGTCTGGATGCCGGTGCGGATGATTATCTGGTGAAGCCCTTTGCCTTTGATGAACTGCTGGCGCGGCTGCGCGTTCTGCTGCGCCGCAAAAGCGGCGCGGTCAGCGACGTGATCACGATTGCGGACCTGGTGGTGGACTGCGCAGGCCGCACCGTGGAGCGGGCGGGCCGGCCCGTGACACTTTCCAGCAAGGAGTTTGCCGTGCTGGAATATCTGGCGCGCAACAGCGGCGTGGTGCTTTCCCGGGAAAAGATCAGCCGCCATATCTGGAATTATGATTATGAGGGAGGCTCCAACGTGGTGGATGTGTATATCCGGTATCTTCGCAAGAAACTGGACGAGGGCTTTGAGCCCAAGCTGATCCACACCGTGCGGGGTGCAGGCTATGTACTGCGGGTGGACGCATGAAGCGGATGACCATTCGGCTGAAGGTGACCCTCTGGTTTACCTTATTTATGGGGATGCTTGCAGGCGTGGCGCTGTGGCTTCTGTTCTACGCGGGCGGCGAGTCCGCCCGGCTGGCCACCCGGGACCGCATGGTCACGCTGGTGGAGGAAAGCCGTTCTGCCATGGAAGCGGTTGACGGCGGGCTGGAGATCCGCGAAGAGCTGCAGTATTTCCAGGACGGTGTCTATCTGTCCGTCTATACTGCGGCGGGGGAACCGCTGTACGGTGCTGTTCCGGGGCAGTTCGACAACACGTCCGCTTTTTCAGACCGGCGGATGCGTGCTGTGGGCACCATGCAGAATAACTGGTATGTGTACGACGCCCGGCACGAGATCGACGGATACGGCGTTGTGTGGGTGCGGGGCGTGTCCTCGGCAGATGACGTCAATTCCACGCTGCGCGCCATGCTGCGTCTGGCGCTGGTGGTTTTCCCGTTCTTTGTGGTATTGGCGGCGGTGGGCGGATATCTGATCGCGCGAAACGCCTTCCGGCCGGTGCGGCGCATTGCGCAGACCGCCCGGGAGATCAGCGAAGGAAACGATTTGTCCCGGCGCATTGCCCTGGGCGAGGGGCGGGATGAAATCTATGCGCTTGCGGCCGAGTTTGACCGGATGTTCCAGCGGCTGCAGGCGGCTTTTGAAGCGGAAAAGCAGTTTGCATCCGACGCATCGCACGAACTGCGCACGCCCACGGCCATTGTGATTTCCCAGTGCGAAGATGCGCTGGAAAACGCCGAAACGCTGGACGAGGCACGCGCCGCCCTGCGCAGCGTGCTGGATCAGGCGGAAAAAATGGCGGCGCTGATCGCACAGCTGCTGATGTTGGCCCGCACAGCCGGCGGCAGTCAGAAACTGCACTGGGAACAGGTGGACCTGAGCGAGCTGGCGGAGCTGGTGGCCGAACAGATGGAAGAGACGGCGGACGCCCGCCACATTTCCGTGGAAACTTCCGTTCAGCCGGGTTTGGTGGTGCAGGGGGACGAGACCCTGCTGATGCGCCTGCTGATCAATCTGCTGGAGAACGGCATCAAATACGGGCGGGAAGGCGGCTGGCTGCGCCTGACGCTGACCGGCGATGAGGACACCGTGACCGGCGTGGTGGAGGATAATGGCATCGGCATTGCACCCGAGCACCTGGACAAGATCTGGAACAGATTCTGGCAGGCTGACCCGGCCCGCAGTACGCAGGGCGCGGGCTTGGGCCTGTCCATGGTCAAGTGGATCGCCGAAGCCCACGGCGGCAGCGTGTGTGTCCGCAGTGAACCGGGGCAGGGAACGGCATTTACGTTCACACTTTCCCGGTCGCCGCAAAAAAATTAAAAAAGAGCAAAACTTTAATGAGCCTTTAATCTTGACCGGCTATACTAATGCCAGAAACAAAAAACACCCTCTCACAGAAAGGATGAATGACCATATGAAAAAGACAAAAATCGGACTGGTGGCATTGGTATTGGCGGGCGCGCTTCTGGCGGGTTGTGCGGGTTCGACCACGGCTTCCTCGGAATCTGCGGTGGCGCCGGCCGCTTCTCCGTCGGGGACGGTAACGCCCCGCACGGATACACAGAGCACCGCGACTTCCACCGCGGCCTCCGGCAGCATCAGTGAAGAAGAGGCCAAGAAAATCGCTTTGGAGCATGCGGGCCTGACAGAGGCGGACGTGACCTTTGTGCACGTGAAGCTGGACCGGGACGACGGCCGCCTGGAGTACGAAGTGGAGTTCTACAAAGACAGCACGGAATACGACTACGACATTGACGCCAACACCGGGGAGATCCTGTCCTTTGATCAGGATGCGGAATATTATACCCCGGGTCAGGCTCAGTCCGGCGCGCAGTCCGGTCAGATCACCCAGGACGAGGCACTGGCGGCAGCCTTGGCGCACGCGGGCCTTGCACAGACGGACATTTCCCGCCTGAAAGTGGAACTGGACTATGATGACGGACGTTCTGTGTATGAGCTGGAATGGGACGTGGACCGCACGGAATACTCGTATGAAGTAGACGCATCCACCGGAGAGATTCTCAGCTATGAGAAAGAACTGGATTAAATAACGATGCAAAAGCCCCTGCCCGAATTCGGGCAGGGGCTTTTTTGAAAAAAGAAACTCAGGCGGCACGCTTTCTCCGCGCGGCCTCCAAAGGAAGATACATGACGGCCCACACCAGCGCGATCAAAACGGGAAGCGCCAGCAGGTAGCCGGGATTTCCCAGAATACTTTCCGCCCAGGCCAGCGGATTTCCGGACCCGCCGTTGTTCAGAAACATAAAATTGGTACAAAGTTTTTTGTTTAAAACAAAAATCACGCATACAATGGCCAGCGAGGGGAATATCGCCGGCTTGAGGCGGGAAAAATGAGGGCGGTATCCGCCGCACAACAGTAAAATGGGGTACAGTGCCAGCAGAATGTGGGCCGAGAAGCTGTGAATGCACATCAGGTTCCAGGCGGGCAGCGAAGACCAGGACGGGAACAGAAGCGCGGCCAGCGCTCCCGGCAGACACAGCGCATACAGAAACTCGCTTTTTACGTCATCGGGCCGCACAATATGAGCAAGAATCACAAAGATGTTGATGCTGCACAGATGAAATGGTAAAAACGCCCATTCAAACCGGCCCGTGGCAAGTGTGGAAAGGTCTTTTGCCAGTTCGTCACAAATCAGCAGGATCCCGATCAGAATCCGCAGCCGGCGGCGCGCGGTTTCATCTGCGCCGCGGTACCAGCGCCCCGCGAGAAAGAAAAGAATCGCCGCCGCAGCCAGCCAGCAAAGGTGCGTTGCAGAGAACAGAGAAAATCCGTTTCCGGGTGCAATGGTACTGGAGGTCTCCCAAAACATAAGAAACCAGCCTCCTGTCACAACAGTTTCGAATTATTCTTATTATACCATTCCCCGCGGCGCGGAACAGATTTGTGAAAAAACTTTTACAATTTGCCCGCCTGTTTCTCCGCCTGAAAGATGCCCTCAAAAAAGCGGTAATCCTGCTCCAGCTTTTCAAGAAGCGAATAACTTCCCCGGTTGATGGTCCAGTCCACCACAACGCCCCGGAAATGGCGGAATAAAAACTGAGCGATCCATTCCGGCGTCTGGATGGGCAGCAGTTTGTGCTCACATTCTGCGTCTGTCAGACATTTCAGCAGCGCGCGCAGAGTAAACCGGCGCGAGTCCATGGACTGAAAAGACGGCGCCCCCATTCGCTGCTGGTAATAGCGGGCGACCAGTTCCCATCCAAGGTCTTCCATAAAGGAAGCATAATTCCACAAAATCAGCCGAAGCCGTTGTTCCGGTGGGTCGTTCTCGTGGCCGCGCAGCGCGTTTTCCATGCAGGCATCCAGCGAGGCAAACCCGCGGCTCAGCAATTCGTCCTTGGAGCGGAAATGATGGTAAAATGCCCCGGTGGTAATGCCCGCCTTTTTGCAGATATCCCGCACCGAAACCTTGTCAAAGGTTTGTTCGCGGGAAAGCTCCATCGCTGCCCGCAGGATGGCCTGTTCTGTTTCATGCGCCTGAAGCCGGCGGCGTTCCGTGTATTCGTTCATGAAAATTCCCCTTTCGCTTATTGACAGTAACGCGGGAAAATTTTATAATAACAATCACATAACAATGTTATGTGATATGGAATGGTTTGATATATTATAGTAAGGTAAGGTGGTTTGTTTGTCAACTGAAAAAGCACGTTTCGCCCACAATCCGGAAAAAATTGCACTTTTGACGGATTCGTGTGCGGATTTAAGTGAAAAACAGCGAAAAGGCAAACCCATCTTTGTGGTGCCGCTGAAGATCCGCTGCGAAGACGGAGAATTTTCCGACGGCGTAGACATTTTCGCCCAGGATATTTACCGCCGTCAGTGCGCAGGCGAGATGCCCCGCACTTCGCTGCCCGACGGGGGTGAAGTGGATGCGGTGCTGGACCAGATCGCGGCGCAGGGGTATAAAAAAGTGCTGGCAGTTCATCTGTCGGGGGGACTTTCGGGGACTTATAACCTGATCCGCCTGCACGCCCAGGAGCGGACGGATTTGGAAGTGCGCGTGTTTGATTCGCAAAGCGGCAGCCTGGGCATCGGCAGCACGCTGCTGCAGGCTTGGGAAGACATTCAGGGCGGCATGAGCTGGCAGGAGCTGGCGGACCGCCGTGTGCCGCGTCTTCTGGAGAACACGATCCCCTTCTTTTCGGTGGATACGCTGGAGTATCTGCAGAAAGGCGGCCGCATCGGTAAGATCACTGCGGTGGCCGGTACGATGCTGAACATCAAGCCCATCATCGGCTTCTCTTCGGACGGTCAGCTTTCCAGCGTGGCCAAAGTGCGCGGCCGCAAAGCAGTGCAGCCGAAACTGGTGGAAATGCTGCAGCGGCATGCGGGCGTCCACACCCGTTACAACCTGGCGGTGGCCAACGGCGGAGCCCCGCAGGAGATGGCGGAACTGGCCAAAAAGGTGAAGGCTGCTTTCCCCCGGCCCGAACATTTCTGGGAAGGGGAAATCGACGCCACGCTCAGCAGCTACATTGGCGCGGGCGTGCTGGGAGCCTGCATTCAGTTTTTGGATTGAGTGACTTTGTCACGGTGCATGGCGGGAAAAACAGATACAATCAAAGCATCGAATTCCACAGGAGAATCAGGAAGCGAGGGCTTTGTATGAACGGTACTTTTTGGGATATTCTCGCACAGCTGCTCTGGGGCAGGCGCCAGCCGGTACCAGTTCCGGTGCGGGTGCGCCGTCGTTGAGAACGGTGTTTCCCTCAGATAACAGAATTAAAACAAAACATCCTGCGCAGAAGACTCTGCGCAGGATGTTTTTCTTTCAGGATGGATTTCTGTTTCGCTTTATGCTAAACTTGTGCTCAAAGAATCCGGCTGCCGCAACGGACAGCGGGGAATCGGGGAGAGAAACATACAATGAAAACAAAAGTGGCTGCGCTGTTCGTCCTTCTTGTGCTGGTCCTGGCGGGGTGCGGAAAAGCAGAGCCGGAACAATTGCGCGTTTATTCTTTCAGCGGAGAAAATGAGCAGTTTTCCATTTCCAACGGAGTGATCGTTTTAAGCAGCGAAGAAACAGTGTTTTACGGGGGAATTTTGACCCCCAAAGAACTCTTTCCGGCTGAGGTCACTTCCTGTTCCGCGACATTTTGCTGGGGATCCGGTGGGGAAGAGCAGGTCCTTCTGTCCCATTCAGTGGTGGACCAGACGGGCGCTTGCGTCAATGTCGCCGGAGACCTGGGAAAAATATCCGGACCCGATGCGGTTTGGAAAACGGAGTTCGATCCTTTGGCTGAGCCGCTGTATTTTAAACTGGTTGCAACGGATAAAAGCGGAGAAGAATTTGTGTATCAGCTGCCGCTTTCAGTGACGGAGATTACATCGCAGGGCGCGTCATCTGCCGCTTGATGTCATGGGCACGGCAGCCCGGCGCCTTTTCAAACAAAATAAAAGGAAGGGCACGGTCCAAAAGCCGTGCCCTTCTTTTTTAATCATTCACAATCAGGCGGAAGGCATGGTGCATGTTGACGATTTCCACCTGTTCCATACCCGGTGCATACTCTCCGTCCAGCGTCCAGTCCGGCGCGCCGGGCGTGTGGAACATCACCCGATTGGTGCGGAAAAATTCCACCATGGGTGTGTCGTATCGCTGCTGATTCAGCTTCCACAAACAGTCGTTCAGCTCCAGCAGGTTGGCGGGCTGCTTCAGCAAAATCACCTCAAACTGCCCGTCGGAGAGATCCACCACATTGGGGTCCAGCTTCAGCAGACCGCCCACGGAAGTGGAATTACACACCGCACCGAACAGATAATCCCCTTCCAGTGATGTCTCCGCGCTCTCCACACGGATGTGGCGGGGTTTCAGATCGCCGATGTCCCGAATGCCTTCCAGAATGTAGGCAAAATGCCCCAGAAGATTTTTCATGTGCTGCGGCGTGGCGTAGGAGACCCGGGTAAAGGCCCCGAAAGAGGCAATGTATGAGAAATAACGGTCTCCGAACTTGCCCGCGTCCAGCAGCTGCACACGGCCGTCCATAATGTCCCGGGCGGCTTCAAGAATATCCCGGGAGAGATGAAGACTGCTGGCAAAATCGTTGGTGGAGCCGCAGGGAATGTAGCCCACAGGCGTTTGGCACCCGGCTGTGATCAGACCGGTCAGAACTTCGTTCAGCGTACCGTCGCCGCCCGCGCATACCACCAGGTCCACCTGTGAGCCGTAGGTTTGGGCCAGCCGTGTGGAATCGCCCGGTTTATGGGAAACGAAGGTCAGCGGTTCATAGCCTCGCTCGAAGAACAGTGCCAAAATGTCGGCCAGATATTGTTTTCCCTGTTGGGTACCCGCATAGGGGTTCATCAGCATCAGAAGTCGCTTCATAAAATTTGTTCCATCCCTGTTTTCTGGGGCTTCAGCCCGCATTTTTCATAAAAGGCCTGCGCGGATGTGTTACAGCTCCACACATTCAGCGTCACATTGTAGCATCCGCTGGCGCGGGCAAATGCCACCACGTGGTCGTACAGCGCGCGGCCAATGTGCCGGCCTCTGCATGCTCCGTCCACACACAGATCGTCAATATAAAGGGTTTTCACATCGGTCAGAATGTTGTCGCCCACATGCTGCTGAAAGATGCAGAAGGCGTATCCCAGCACCCGGCCGGTTTCGTCCGCTGCCACAAAGACGGGGCGTGTGTCGTCCAGAAAAATGGTTTCCAGCTGGGCGTGGGTGTATTTTCGGCCGCCCTGCTTGAACAGGTCGGGACGGCCTTCATGATGAAGTTGATTCACCTGGAACAGCAGACGGTCTACATCGGGAATGTCCGCTGCACAGGCTCTTCGAATTTCCATTATGACATGTCTCCTTTGTCAGATTCAGTTGAGGGCTGTCTGTTCCCGGAACAGCCCCTCGGCCAGTGCGCGCAGGCCGGCGTTTTCCGGTTGGCGCAGACCGGGGTCCGCGGCCACCAGATCAATGGCCTCCTGCTGGGCGGCGTACAGCGCCTTGGAGTCCGCCATCAAATCGGCAATGTGCAAACTGGGAAGACCGTGCTGCCGGCTGCCGAAAAAGTCGCCCGGGCCGCGCGTCTCCAGGTCGAACTTCGCAATGGCAAATCCATCGGTGGTGTGACACAAAAAAGAAAGACGCTTTTTCACTGCCTCGCCGGTGTGATCGCTGATAAGAATGCAGTACGCTTCTCCCTTGCCGCGCCCCACGCGCCCCCGCAGCTGGTGCAGGGCGGACAGACCGTAGCGTTCGGCGTTTTCAATGACGATCAGATTGGCGTTTGGCACGTCCACACCCACCTCGATCACAGTGGTGGAAACCAGCACGTCCAGTTCGCCGTCTTTGAACTGCTGCATCACGGCGTTTTTCTCCGCCGCCTTCAACCGGCCGTGCATCAGCCCTACCCGATAGCCTTCCAGAAGCGGACGGGCGGTCTCTTCATAATAGGAAGTCACCGACTGCATATCGGTCTCACTTTCGTCGATCACAGGGCATACAATATAGGCCTGGCGGCCGGCCGCCAGCTGTGCTTTCAGAAACCCATACATATCCGCGCGCTTTTTGCCGGTGATGGCATAGGTTTTGACGGGGGTCCTTCCGGGCGGCAGTTCGTCCAGAATGGAGATGTCCAGATCGCCGAACATCAGAAGCCCCAGCGTGCGGGGAATGGGGGTGGCACTCATGACCAGCAAATGCGGATGGTCGGCTTTTCCGGCCAGTGCTGAGCGCTGGCGAACCCCAAAGCGGTGCTGTTCGTCCGTTACGGCAAAGCCGAGCTTCCGGAACTCTACATCCGGCCCCAGCACTGCGTGGGTACCCACAACCAGATCGGCTTCGCCCTCTGCAATGGCTTTGCGCACTGCTTTTTTTGCGGCGCCCTTGACGCTGCCCGTCAACAAAGCCACTCGCACGCCCAGGGGCTCCAGCATCCGCCTCAAGGTTTCGGCATGCTGGGCCGCCAGAATTTCCGTGGGGGCCATCAATGCGCTTTGGTACCCGTTTTTCCACGCGGCGTAAATGCCGGCGGCAGCTACCAGCGTTTTGCCGCTGCCCACATCGCCCTGTAAAAGCCGGTTCATTGGAGAAAGTTTGTTGAAATCGGCCAGGATCTCCTGCGCGGCGCGTTTTTGAGCGCCTGTGGGAGAAAAGGGAAGCGACGCCCAGAAAGGCTGGAGGTCCACCGGTTTCATGGGGGCGCCGGTCAGGGTGGCGTCCCGGCTGCGCAAAAGCAGCAGCCCCAGCTGAAGCGCCAGCAGTTCTTCAAAGATCAGCCGCCGCCGTGCACTGGCAATTTCTGCGGTGCTGCGCGGAAAATGAATCATACGCACAGCGTCTGCCTTGGGGCACAGCCGGTATTTTTGCAGCATCCAGGCCGGAAGAGGCTCCGGAATGTCCGGTGCGGCGGCAAAGGCGGTCCGCATGCACTTGGCCAGGTAATTGCTGTTGATTCCTTCGGTCTGGGGATACACCGGCACCAGAGGCGTGGCACTGGCGGCTTCTGCGGTCAGCATTACAGGGTTGACCATCTCCCTCTGTGCGAATCCACCGCCCACTTTTCCGAAAAAGCAGTATTCTGTGCCGACTTCCAATTTTTGAGAAATATACGGATTGTTGAAATATACAAGAGATAAACCGGCGGTATCGTCTCCGGCCAGGATTTTGACCATTTGCTTGCCGCCCCGAATTCGGGTGAGGGCGCCCTTGCCGTATACGGTAGCACGGACGACACATTTTACGTCATAAGGCGCGCTGGCAACCGGGTATGGGCGGGAGTAGTCCACATAGTCCCTGGGATAAAAGCCCAGCAAATCGTCCACGGTGAAAATTCCCAGTTTGGCCAGCTGTGCGGCCCGTTTTTCGCCTACGCCCTTGAGATAACGGATGTCCATGCCGGCCCTCCCTTCGATTTACGAAAAAGCGCCGCCACTTTGGCGGCGCTTGGCAGTTTTGCAGAGCAGAGAATTACTCCACGCTGATGATGTAGTAATAAACGGGCTGACCACCCACCAGGTGCGTGACCTCGATGCCGGAGGGGCACTTGGCCTGAACCATCTGTGCGGTGCGCTCCGCGTCCTCTTCGCTGACATCGCAGCCGGAGATCACGGTCACAAAGCTGGTGTCTTTTTTGCACATGCTGCGGGCAAGGCGATAGGTGGTCTTGGTGATGTCGGTGCCGGTGGCGACCAGCTTTCCGTTTTCCAAAGCCAGGATCTCGCCCTTTTTGATCTTCTTGCCGTCAAAGTCCGAATCGCGCGCAGCGAACGTCACAAGGCCGGTGGCCACATGGTCGGCGGCCTGCATCATGTTCACATTGTTCTCGTCCGCGGACAGGGACGGGTCGAAGTTCAGCATGGCGGTGATGCCCTGGGGAATGGTGCGGGTGGGCAGCACTACGATGGCGCGGTCAGCAATCTTTTTGGCCTGCTCCGCCGCCATGATGATGTTTTTGTTGTTGGGAAGAACGAATACGGTTTTGGCGGGCACGCTCTGAACGGCGGCCACAATGTCTTCGGTGGCGGGGTTCATGGTCTGTCCGCCGGACACAACGGCATCCACACCCAGATCGGCGAAGATGGCCTTCAGTCCGTCGCCCGCGGCTACGGCCACAAAGCCGAAGTCACGGCTCTGGTCCACGGCGGCGTAAGAGAACTCATTGGCGGGAGAATCGGCTTCCGCCTGAGCCTGTTTGCGCAGGCCGGCACCCTGTTTCTGACGGGCCAGGAACTGCTCGTGCATGTTTTCGATTTTGAAGCTGGTCAAATAGCCGTACTGAAGCGCATGGCTGATGATCTTGCCCGGGTCCTGGGTGTGCACGTGGCAGTTGATGACTTCGTCATCCTCAATGACGACCACGCTGTCGCCGTTGGACTCCAGGAAGGCACGCAGCTTGTCGCTGGACGCATTTTCGTTTTTGTTTACCAGGAACTGGGTGCAGTAACCGTTCACGATGTCTTCCACCGTCATCAGATCATCGGTATACACGCCTTTGTCCGCGCCGTCCGTAGACAGCTTCGCCTTTTTGGCGGGAGCTTCTTCCAGCTGGATGAACTTGCCGTCCCGCATTACGCTGAGCATGCCCAGGAAAATGCACATCAGGCCCTGGCCGCCCGCGTCCACCACGCCGGCTTTTTTCAGCACGGGCAGCTGGTTGGGGGTGTTGTCCAGCGCCGTCTGCGCGGCGTTGCAGATCAGCTCCCACATCTGGGCGGCGGTCATGGCGGAAGCATCCGCCTTGGCGGCCTCTTCACTGGCCACACGGGCCACGGTCAGCATGGTGCCCTCGGTGGGCTTCATCACTGCCTTGTACGCGCCTTCCACGCCCTTTTGCAGAGCGGCGACCAAGTCGGCGGCGCTGGCGGTTTTCTTTTCTTTCAGAGCCTTGGAAAAGCCGCGGAACAACAGGCTGGAAATGACGCCCGAGTTGCCGCGCGCGCCGCGCAGCATGGCGCTGGCCACCACTTTGGATGCGGTTTCCACCGTGCAGTCGTCTGCCAGGCTTTCCAGTTCCGCCCGGGCGCTGCCGATGGTCATGCTCATGTTGGTTCCGGTATCACCGTCCGGAACGGGAAAAACGTTCAATTCGTCCACGCGAGCGCGCTGGTTGGCCAGGTTGTTCGCGCCGGAGAGAATGCTGTCTCTGAGAATTGCGCCAGTAATCATGCTATTTCACCTCAAAAAAATGTCGGCCTTTGCCGCAGATACCCCGCCCGGGCGAGGGTCAGACGATATCGTCCACGCACACGTCGATGCGGCGCACTTCCAGAGAAGTTGCGCTTTCCACGGCGTATTTTACTTTGTGGGTGATGCTGCGCACAATGGCAGCAATGTTCAACCCGTAGGTCACTTTGATATGCAGCTCGATCACAAGCTTGCCGTCTTCCTCGGTCACGCGCACACCCTTGTCGGGAAAATCGCTGCCCAGGAACAGTGTTTTGAAACTGTCGGATTTGCCGCCTGTGGCCATGCCGCAGACGCCGTAGCAGCTTTGCGCAGCTGCGCCGACAAGGCCCGCAAAGTATTCATTGGTCATACATACTTTGCCCAGGGGATTGTAGAACTTGATCAAAACCGCTCCACTCCTTTTCCATCCGGTTTCAACGCCCTTTTCAGGCGTAATTCATCCTATATTATACAATAAGAGGAGTCTTTTGTACAGCTGATTTTTTCTTTTCACCTTTTTTAAAAAGGTTGTGCGAAAACCGCTTGCACTGCTATACTATATTTATTCATCCGGGCGGCAGCGCAGGCCGGTGTGAAACAGGCGCAAGTTCGCCCTGATTGCATTTTGCGCGCTTTGAACATTCATTATTCCGGACACAGCAGAATGTGTTCCGGCAGGACCGGAAGAGGAAAGAAGAAAGGAAGAGCAATATGGCGAACAAACAATCACTGGCCGGTGACCCGGGCATTTGGGCCGGGCTCAATCATCCGGAACTTTCTGCACAACAGGCCGATGTGGTGGTATTTGGCGTTCCTTATGACGGCGGGGTCAGCTTCCGCGCCGGCGCGTGCGAGGCACCGGCGGCACTGCGCGGCATCACCTATACCATTTCGCCCACGACCGAAGATTTCCGCGACTTTTCTTCGCTGAAGGTCAAGGATCTGGGTGACTGCACCGGCAGCAGGGAAGAGATGTTCGCCCAGGCGCAGGCCATGGCTGCGCAGGCGGTCAAAGCGGGCCGCTTTTTTACAATGATCGGCGGCGACCATTCCACTACCATTCCGGTACACCGGGGAATCGACGAGGCGGTGGATACGGATTTCGGCATTCTTCATTTTGACGCGCACTTTGATTTGTGCGATGAAATGCATGGCGACAAGCTGTCTCATGGTTCCACCGAACGGCGGGCGGTGGAATTGTCCCATGTGCGGGACAGCGACCATCTGTGCTTTGTGGGAATCCGTTCCATTGAGTCCGATGAACTGGAATACTTCCGCACCCATAATATTCAGGTGGTGTCCGCAGCGGACGTGGATCACATGGGTGTTGCCGCGGCACTGGAGAAAATCGTGTCGTTTTTGGGGCGTTTTGAAAAAGTATACATCACGCTGGACATCGACTGTCTGGACCCGGCCTATGCTCCGGGCACGGGCACACCGCAGTTTGGCGGTCTCTCTGCCCGTCAGTTGCTGGATCTGCTGCGGGGCGTGTTTGAACACTTGAATGTGATCGGTATGGACGTGGTGGAGGTGGCTCCCAGCCTGGACCCTGCCCAGACGGCGCTGTTTGCCGCCCGCAAAATCGTGACGGAGTGCTGGGCGCATCACTATTTCAAAAACATTGCCCGTTGAAGAAGACGGTATTTTTTTCATACAAGTTTAACAAATCCGTGGTATAATAAAGCGTTATCCCGCTCAGGCGGGACGGTTTCAGAAAGCCTGATAGATCCGGAGGAAACTGAAAATGAAAAAGAAGCTTTCCAAGCGTGCGAAGATCGCATTGATCGTT
Organism: Ruthenibacterium intestinale; assembly: GCF_040096265.1. Taxonomy (NCBI): domain Bacteria; kingdom Bacillati; phylum Bacillota; class Clostridia; order Eubacteriales; family Oscillospiraceae; genus Ruthenibacterium; species Ruthenibacterium intestinale. The sequence goes on along the minus strand of NZ_JBBMFA010000080.1, from coordinate 14,910 downwards.
CTTGCGTCCGCGCTGGCGCTGCTGCTTCTTGTGGTGGTGGCCGGTGTCATTTACATCAACAGCAAAATGAGTATGCTCTCCCGCCCCACATCGGGCAGCTACAGCATTGCGGAATCCATTCCGGAGGACGAGGAGCTGTCATTTGAGCATCTGGACCTGGACTATATTGATGTGATGGAGAACGGCGGAAACATCGCGCCGCCGGAGGGTGACGTCAACGTTCACGAGGATATTACCAATATTCTGCTCATCGGTTCGGACGAGCGGGAGGAGAACAAGTCGGACACCGGCCGTGCAGACAGCATGATGCTGCTGTCCATCAACAGCAAGGACAACACCTGGAAGCTGGCGTCTTTTGAACGCGGCGTGGGCGTGTCCATTCCCAACCATGGCGATGACTGGCTGACGCATACGTATGCATACGGCGGTCCCGAACTGCTGTTAAAAACGCTGCGCGATTATTATAAGGTGGATGTGAGCAAGTATGTGCGTGTGAACTTCACCGTATTTGAAGAGGGAATCACCGATATCGGCGGTGTAGTGGTGGACCTGAGCGAAGAAGAGGCTGCGTACATGAATGATATTGCCGGCGAGGACAAGTGGGAAGCCGGCGAGGCGCGCCTGGACGGTCCCACCGCGCTGGTGTACGCCCGCATCCGCCATTTGGACAGCGACTGGAAGCGTGTGGAGCGCCAACAGGAAGTGATTCAGGGTGCAGCCGACCAGATCGCGACCCTGAGTCCGGCCAAAATCAACCTGATCGCGGACAAGCTGCTGCCCATGATTGAGACCAACCTGACCAACGGCGAATTGTGGCAGCTTGCGTTCAAGATGCCGGCTCTGCTCACCAGTGACGCGGACCAGATCACCGTTCCCGACCAGGACTACTGCTGGGGCATCAACCTGCCTTCGGGCCGTTCGGTGATCGGCTGCGATTTTGAAGAGGAAGCTGCCCGCCTGGATGCCTTCCTGACAGGGGAAACCTACGTGAGGGAGTCTGAATCATGACCAGCTGCGAATGGTGCCTGAATTATGTGTGGGACGAGGAGTACGGCATGCGGGTGTGCTGTGTTCCTTTGGACGAAGACGAAATGTGTGACTGCCTGGGTGGCCGCACGCGCGAATGCCCGTTTTTTCAGATGGATGATGAATACAAAATCGTCCAAAAGCAGAACTGAACCGACGCCCTCTCAGCAACGGATGCAGGAGAGGGCGTTTGTTTTGCAATTTATTGAATAAATATTCATAATTTACTTGATTTTATGAATTTGGGTGCTATAATGGGAGTTGCTGAAGACAGCAGCTCCCGCTGTGAACGGGGCAGAAAGAAGCAGAGGTGTTGGAAATGGTACCGGAAATTTTGTTTTTAAAGCAGGAAGACGTCATTCAGGCGGGCCTGTTGGATATGAAAAAAATTCTGGAGGCGACGGAAAAAACCTTCCGTCTTTTGGGAGAGGGCAAGGTCAGCAATCCGCCAAAAGTGCAGCTGCGCATGCCGGAAATGGATGCAGATGACTGGGATTCCTACTGCATGTCCATGCCTTCCTATATTGGAGGAGACGAGGACGTGGTCGGCTTCAAATGGGCGTCGGAGGCCAAGGCGAACCCGTCCAAGGGGTTGCCCTACGGCGTGGACATTGTTGTGCTCAGCGATCCGCACACAGTGTTCCCCAAAGCAATTCTGGACGGAACCATCACAACGGCCATGCGCACCAGTGCGGCGGCCGGCGTAATGGCCAAGTACAACGCACGCAAAAATTCCAAAGTGGCGGCGTTGTTCGGGGCAGGCGTGATCGGCCGCACCATGATTATGGCCATGATGGAAGTGCTGCCCGGCCTGGAGACCATTTATATGGTGGATCTGGACGAGAAAAAAGCGCAGGCTCTGGCGGACGAATTCAAAGGAACTTACCATGTGGTGCCCTGCACCGATGCACAGACCGCTTTGAAGGACGCGGATGTTGTGGTCACCGAGACCACGGCTGCGAAGCCCTTCCTGAAAAAAGAGTGGATCAAGTCCAATGCCACGGTCATTCAGATGGAGGCAGCCTCCTATGAAGAGGACGTGCTGACCGGTGCGGACAAAATTTTTGTGGACAACTGGGCGCAGCTTTCTCATTACAACGGCACGCTGGAAGGCAAGCTGTACCATGAGGGCCGGCTGAATCAGGAAGACGTAGTGGAGATGCCCCAGATGGTAGTGGAGAACCTGGGCCGTGAAAATGACGACGAGTTTATTTTCTGCGGTACGCTGGGGGTTGGCTCCGTGGACATCCTCATTGCAAACATGCTGTACAAAGAGGCGCAGAAGCTGGGGCTCGGCACCAAGCTGACGCTGTGGGATAATCCTCTTTGGGTTTAAAAATCTGGGCGGGGTCTTTCGGGATCCCGCCTTTTGTGGTATGATGCGGTAAAAAGGTTGGAGGTGCCGTATGGAACAGCAGGGAAAAATCCATTTGTATTGGGGCGAGGGAAAGGGAAAGACCACAGCGGCCATGGGGCTGGCGCTGCGGGCGCTGGGCAATGGCCTGTGCGTCACTGTGGTGCAGTTTTTGAAAGGCGCTCCCACCGGTGAAATCGGCTTGCTGGAGCAGCTGGGCGCGGCTGTGTACCGGGGAAAAGCCGGGCAGAAATTTGTATTTCAAATGACAGAACAGGAAAAGGAAGAGACCGCCCGTATGCAGACGGAACATCTGCGCCGGGCGCTGGAAGAACCGTCCGATGTGCTGATTCTGGACGAGGCCTGCGCTGCCTGTGCCCTTCATATGGTGGACGAATCCCTCCTGCGCGAGGCGGTCCTGGACCGTCCCTTTTCCCGGGAGGTCGTCCTGACCGGCCGTCAGCCCGCAGACTGGATGCGGGAGGCTGCGGATTATTCCACCGAGATGCGCTGCCATCGCCACCCCTATGAACAGGGGCTCGCCGCCCGGCCGGGCATTGAGTTTTAAAACAGAAAAGCCGCCCTCTCGGGGCGGCTTTTTTCTTTACGGTTTGCGGTATCCGCATTTGGGGCAGACGCCGTTTTCATTCAGCGCAATGCCGCACAACGGGCAGCGCTCTACTTCCAGATGCGGTTCGTATTCCTGCGAAGCCATGTTCACACCACTGGAGAAGGTGAGCTTCACAATGTTCAGCTTATCTTTCAAAAGCTCGTAAACGATTTTGATCATGCCCTCTACCGTCATGGTTTCTTTGGTGACGACCAGGCGGCATTCGGGGTAAGCAGTGGCCAGTTCTGTCTGGAACGCAGGCCCTTTCATCACATTGTTCGGGGCTCCGTCTTTGATGCCCTGCTTTTCGTAGACGGCAAGTACCGCCGGCAGCAGGGGATCATCCTCCCGCAGGATCAGGGCGTGGTCGAAATTTTTCAAAACTTCCCAGGCGGTCTTCTGGATCTCGTTGCAGGGGAATACCATGTTGACGCCAGGATTGACCGAGCCTTCTACTTCGATGGTGAGAACTCCGGTGTGTCCGTGAAGATACTGGGCTTCGCCTTTGAAGCCGTAAAAACGGTGGGCGTACTGCAGATCAAGTGTTGTGATGCTTCTCATGGTTTTATCTCCTTCATCGTTTAAATTTATGGGATCAGGCACCCACATGCGCCGAAGTCCTTCCGGCTGGTTTTGCACTGGAAGAATTTCCTATTGATAATATTATATCCTTATTGATATTAAATGTCAATAACAAAAATATTTTTTCTCGTGAAAAAGCGCCGCATCCAACCGGATGCGGCGCTTCGATCAAGCCGAAAACTCTTTATGGGGTTGCCTTTTCAACAGAAAAACGACCAGTGCCACAGTCAGGACTGTAGTGCACAGCGTCCAGAGCTCGGTGAGAGGAAGACTGGTCCAAACGCCACACTGATACAATGCGGCGCCCGCATTACTCAAAGCGTGCAGCCCTACGGACACCCAGTAAAACCAGTGGGAAATACGTTTGGTCACCACCATCCAAATCAGAACAGACAGAGCGATGTGCAGGCAGATGGAGATCAGCCGTTCCGCGCCGCTCCACAGGAAAGCAGTGGAGGGAGTGGAGGAAAAAACATCTATCTGCGCCTGCGTCAGCCCGGAAGCCAGATCGGCGCCGTGGTTCAGGGCCAGTACCAGAACCAAGCTGGCAACCAGATTGATTCCCACCATCACAACGGCTTCAAAGCCGCCGTGTCCGATGCCGTATCCCAGGCCGGTGACAAAATCGGGGTCTTTGCGGCACAGCCATTTCAGGCCCAACAGGCGGGCGGTCTCTTCAAACAGGCCGGATGCCAGACAGCCGTACAGCACATAGGCGGCCGGCAGAAAAGGAAGGGCCGGGAAAAGAGAAAACACCACCTGGTGCAGCAGAGTTTCCAAAACCATGACGCTCACGAAAAAGCAAAGTGCACCCACAGCGGCAGCTTTCGGCCCACGGCCGAATCGCACACGGCATCCGATCAGGAGCGCAACAGGCACCAGAATGGAAAGACAGGCGCTGACGGCGATGCACACAATGGTGAGCATGGGAACAGGTGTTTGTGTCATGAAAATCTCCTCACTTTACTTTGATGGACATCTAAATAATATATCTGCATCATACGCCCGGCAAAGGGAAAAGTCAATGCCGGCATGAAAAAAGCGGAGCCGTTCGGCTCCGCTTGAAAACAGATGCTCAATGCCGGGCTTTCCGGCGCTTGCCCATGGCCAGGATATGCTTGGCTGTGTCCCACAGACTGCTGAAGCTGAGAATGGCCATCAGCAGCACGCACAGGCTGCACCACAAAGGCCACAGCGGGGTGTCGGTCAGCATCCAGTAGCTTTCAAATCCCATCAGGGCAAGATTCAGGAACAGCACAAAGGGGGCAAAATCCACCCGGATCAAGCCGCGGGTGTTGACGGCCCGCAGAAGGAAAACCACAAAATAGCTGGCAAACGTGGCGAAGGCCGCGCCCTGCACGCCCCACCGCGGAATCAAAAGACCGTTCAGAATCAGGTTCAGCACGGCGCCCACCGCCATGGTGATCAGGCTCAGGCCCGAGCGTTTTTCCGCCATGTAAATGCTGTTCAAGAAGTTGTCGAAGCTGGAAAAAACCGTGGCAAAGGTGAGCAGAGGAATGTAGATCCAACCGGCATAAAACGCATCGGATACATACACTTTCATAATGGGCTGGCACAGCAGAATAATGCCGGCGCCCGCCAGGAACATCACGCTTTGATAGGCGTTCCACACACGGCTGAAAAACTCCTCACGTCCGGCGCGCGTGCCGTCGGTAAACGCGCTGATCTGCCATGCCTCGGTAAACAGGGTGGCCACGATGGTCAAAAGCGTGGGCAGGCGATAGCTGGTGGCAAACAGGCCGTTCACCTCGCTGCCCAACATGCTGGTGATGAACAGTTTGTCACTGGTGTTTGTCACCCACCAGAAAATGCTGGCGGAGATCAAAGGAACCGAGTAGCGAAGCATCGTCTGGAACAGTCGGGTGTCGATGCGCCGGAACCGGATGTATTTCCAGATGCGGGAGACAAAGAACAGAAACAGTGCGCTGGAAGCATCGGAGCAGATCAGCGCGAGAATCAGTCCCGTGGCGCCCAGATGGAATCCGGACAGGAACAGAACATTGAAAAACAGGTTGGCAATGGTGCACAAAATGCCGTCAATGGCATACAGCCGCACCATTTCCCGGGCGCGTACAAACTGGCAGTTCAGCGTGCGCAGGCAGCTGGTGAATACAAAAATCAGCAGCAGCGGCCAGTAGTCGCCGATGGTGCCGCCAATGAACGGCACAAGATCCAGAAGCGGGGTCAGAATCAGCAGGATCATAAATCCCAACAGCAGGGACAAAAGACCGTTGGTGTACAGACTGCGTTTGTTGATGCCCTTTTCCAGGCCGAAGCGGATGATGGCGTTGGAGATACCCAGACTCACAATGGGGATGAACACGTTGCCGATGGCAATGATCGCGTCCATACTGCCGTATGCACCGGTGCCCATCATGTGAGTGTGATAGGTGGTCAGAAAAAAGTTTAAAATTTTGGACGAAAAGGTGCTGATCGCAAACAGGATGGTGTTGGAAACAAGCCGCTTATACTTATCCAAACAGGAACCTCCTTGGTTTGATTGCCCGGGAAGGGCCGAAACATCTTAAATAAGTAATATACCCGTTTTCACCGGCGATTGCAATGAATTTTTGACGCAATCAACTTTTTAAAAGGGCCCGGCGCTCCCGGTAGTCCGGCATGAAGCGCTCGACCACGGCCCAAAATGCCGGGCTGTGGTTCAGCTGCAGGAAATGTGCATACTCGTGCAGAACCACGTACTCCACGGCCCGCCGGGGTTTTTCCGCCAGGCGAAGCGCCAGTGTGATGCGCCGCTTGGCCGGGCAGCAGACGCCCCAGCGGCTTTTCATATCCCGCACCTTCAAAAGAGGAGGCTGATTTTGCAGAACGTCCGCAAACAAGGGAAAAATCTCACGGCTGACAGCTTCAAACAGTTCCAGAGCCTCTTGGGGTGAAACCGTGCAGGGCACAAGATCTTGTGCTTTTCGCTCCAGAATTTTCCTCTTGGCACGGCTGATCCATTCCGCCCGGCTGTCCACAAAGGCGTCGATTTCAGCAACAGGAACAAAAGAGGGGGCCGAAACAGCGGTGTTTCCGTCCGCGCGGATGCGCAGATTCAGGTTTTTTACCCGCTTTCGAGTCAGTTCATAGCATACGCCGCCAGGGGTGCGGCGCTGTTGTGATCGCATATTGTCACACTTCCCAAATTCACGTGAGTTTATTATATCAATGTTCGTCACCTTTGGCAAATTGGACAAAAAAACGCAAATTTTTTTACGTTCCTTTTGCTTGACATCCACAATATCTAGTGTGATAATAGAACGCGGATTCAAGATTTAGCGAACGGTCTGGGGCGTCACCCCGGGGGATTCCGGCGCGAGATAAGGAGATAAAAAACCATGATTAAAAGCATTGTGAAGCGCGACGGCCGCGTGGTGCTGTACGACGCAAGCAAAATTGCATCTGCGGTTCTGCGCTGCCTGCAGGCGGCAGGACAGGGAGACGCCACCGTTGCCGCGAACGTGGCCAACGCAGTGGAAGAGGCGCTGGAAAAAGAGTGTGGAAACGAACCCCCGCAGATTGAACAGATCCAGGATGCCGTTGAGCAGGAATTGATGCACGCCGGCATGGAAGAAGCTGCCAAGCAGTACATTCTGTACCGCGCCGAGCGCACCCGCATCCGCGAGGCCAAAACCAGCCTGATGAAATCCATTGACGAGATCACCAATGTGGATGCCCGCATCAGCGACATGAAGCGCGACAATGCCAACATCGACGGAAACACGGCCATGGGCTCCATGCTGCAGATCGGTACGGCCGGCGCCAAGGCGTACAATGCCGCCTATCTGCTGACGCCCGACCAGGCCCGCGCCTATCGCGAAGGCGATATCCATATTCATGATTTTGATTTCTACGCGCTGACCACCACCTGCTGCCAGATCGACCTGGTCAAGCTGTTCAAAGGCGGTTTCTCCACCGGTCACGGCTACCTGCGTGAGCCGCAGGGCATCGGCAGCTATGCGGCGCTGGCGGCCATTGCCATTCAGTCCAACCAGAACGACCAGCACGGCGGCCAGGGCGTGCCCAACTTCGATTACGCCATGGCACAGGGCGTGCGCAAGACCTTTGCCAAAAATTATGCCGGCAAGCTGCAGGAAGCACTGGAAGATGTTCTGGACACCGATGACGAGTCCGTGCTGACGCAGGCGGCCATTGCCGCCGGTACCGAAGCCACCGGCGAGGAGCCCCGGCTCCAGTCGCAGGCTGCCACCTTTGATGCGGCTGCCGCGCAGCAGCTGGTGAAGGACGGCCGTCTGGATAAGGAAAAGGCAACGCATGTGGTGCGCCATGCCCGTCACCGTGCCGAGAAAGCCACCGACCGTGCCACTTATCAGGCCATGGAGGGCTTTGTGCACAATCTGAACACCATGCACTCCCGTGCGGGTGCGCAGACGCCGTTCTCCTCCATCAACTACGGCACCGATACCTCTCCCGAAGGCCGCATGGCCATCCGCAACATCCTCATGGCTGAGGACGCGGGCCTGGGCAACGGCGAGACTCCCATTTTCCCCATTCATATCTTTAAAGTAAAAGAGGGCGTCAACTACAATCCGGGCGATCCCAACTACGATCTGTTCGAATTGTCCTGCAAGGTCAGCGCCAAGCGTTTGTTCCCCAACTATGTCTTTTTGGACTCGCCCTTTAACCTGCAGTATTACAAACCCGGCCATCCGGAGACAGAGGTGGCGACCATGGGCTGCCGCACCCGCGTGATGTCCAATGTGTACGACCCGGAGCGGGAGATCGCCTATTCCCGCGGCAACCTGTCCTTCACTTCCATCAACCTGCCCCGACTGGCCATTGAGAGCCACGGCGACGAAAAGCTGTTCTACGAGAAGCTGGACGCCATGATGGAACTGGTGGCACAGCAGCTGCATGACCGCTATGAGATCCAGGCTTCCAAGCGTGTGTACAACTATCCGTTCCTGATGGGTCAGGGCGTGTGGCTGGACTCCGACAAGCTGGGCCCCAACGACGAAGTGCGCGAGGTGCTCAAACATGGCAGCCTGTCCATTGGCTTCATCGGCCTGGCCGAGACGCTGACTGCGCTGTACGGCCATCATCACGGCGAAAGCGACGAGATGCAGGAAAAAGGCTTGGCCATTGTGCGCCACATGCGCGAGTTCTGCGACAAAAAGGCCGCTGAGACGCATTTGAACTACGGTTTGCTGGCAACCCCGGCAGAGGGCCTGTCCGGCCGCTTCATCCGCATGGACCAGAAGCGTTACGGCAAGATCCCCGGCGTCACGGACCGCGAGTACTACACCAACTCGTTCCACATCCCCGTGTGGTACCCCATTTCCGCTTACGATAAGATCCACAAGGAAGCGCCGTATCACGCGCTGACCAATGCGGGTCACATCAGTTATGTGGAGCTGGACGGTGACACGGCCAACAACGTAGAGGCCTTTGAGAGCGTGGTGCGCTGCATGCACGATGCGGGCATCGGCTACGGCTCCATCAACCACCCGGTAGACCGTGACCCCATCTGCGGGTATGTAGGTGTCATCGGCGAGGTTTGCCCCCGCTGCGGCCGCCGTGAAGGCGAGGCACTGAGCCAGGAGAAGGTTGACGAGCTGCGCAAACTGTATCCGGAAGTGACCACTTTCTGCGGCTGTGAATAAACAGGTACTTGCAAACTATTCTAATTTGGTATACAATAAACACAACATTACATAGATAAGCGAGAGCTTGGGAGGAAACAGTATGGCTATTCAGACGAACCGTGAAGCAAAATATGGCAAAGACGTGGGCTTTGAGCGCATCCGCCGCATCACCGGCTATCTGGTCGGCACCATGGACAAATGGAACGATGCCAAAAAGGCTGAGGAGCGCGACCGCGTGAAACACGGTCTGTCTCACTGATATGGGACAGGTGCTGAACCTGGCGGGCATTATGGAAGATTCCATTGTGGATGGGCCGGGCATCCGCACCGCCATTTTTGCCCAGGGCTGCCCCCGCCGGTGCGAGGGCTGCCACAACCCGGAAAGCTGGCCGTTCGGTACAGGAAAGGATGTGCCGGTGGAAGAGCTGTTCGCCCATATCAAGGCAAGTCCTTTGGTGCGGGGCGTCACGTTTTCCGGCGGAGAGCCTTTCTCTCAGGCCGAGGCATTTGGCGAACTGGCCCGTATGCTGAAGGCAGCCGGGTATGAGGTCGCCAGTTATACCGGCTATACCTTTGAGCAGCTGCTGGAGGGAACACAGGCCCAGAAAGATCTGCTCGCACAGCTGGATATTCTGGTGGACGGAGAGTTTGTCCTGGCCAGGCGCAATTTGGACCTGCGCTTTCGCGGGTCAGAAAACCAGCGCATTCTGGATGTGCCCAAAAGCCTGGCGGCCGGCAGTGCCGTCTGGTGTGAAGCCGAGCGCTGGACCGGCGGAACACATCCCCATGCATAAGATGAAAAAAGGGCGGGCCCCCGAGGGGTCCGCCCTTTTTTGCGCCTTGCACAGGCCGATGGCGCATTGTATAATATGTGTCGGAAAAGAGGGGAACCTGGCATGAAGAGGTCGTTTTTTCGCCGGTGCGCCGCGTCTTTGGCGCTGCTGGCGTTTTGTGTGTTTGGGGGCACATGCGCTTTGGCGCAGAACGAAGAACAGGAAATTGAAAACATTCGCATTTTGATGCCCACCCTGTCGGATGGGACATCCCTGCTGACAGGCCCTTCGGTGGAAGAAGACGGCACGGTGTTGCTGCGCAGCGATCGGTCCGGCAACTTTACGTTCGAAGAGGAAATCGATGCGGCGTGGTTCGATTCACCCATCAATGTAGGGGTTAAGGGCGGTGCTGCACCGGAGATGCGCGCGGTGTTCCCGCAGGTCAGCAATGCGCGCGTTCCCATGGTGGCACAGGCGGACGAGTCCGGTGTGACCTTTGCCGCTCCGGCGCAGGGGTCTGTGGTGCACGTGAAAATTTCATTTCAAAACGTGCAGCAGTATCGCTACCTGTACGATGCCGCCCGAATAGAGACGCCTTATGTGGCCATGGACGGCACCATCGAGGTCGAGGTGCGCATGACCGTTGACCGCGTTCTGGAATATGAGGCGCCGCCTCAGGTTTCGACGGATGAAGAGATGTGGGCCTATACGCGTGGCATTTATGACCGCGAGTGGGCCCGGATCGAACCCAGAGAGCTGGTTTACCGTGCCACATATCACAACTCTCCCGTAGGCGTTGGAGTATCCGGCGCCAATGGTCAGTCGGTGGAACCGGTTCGGGGCATTCCCGCCGGCCTTTTGCTGATGGGGACAGAAAGCGATGAGGGCGATTTGTGTACGGTGGAGTTCGATGACAGCACCCAGCGCCTGGATGCAGCCGACACGCCGTCTTTTTCACTTTTCGTCACGCTTTATCTCGAGGTGATCGACTGGAACGAAGCCACCACCCATGCGGGTCCGGTGGCGGCTACGGCGGCCGGAGCCACTGCTTTGGGCTTGGGCGGCAGCGCGGTGGCCAATGCACTGGCGCAGACGGATGCGCTGCCCGCGCGCAGGGAGGAACTGGAGGAGGACCTGCCGCAGCAGAACGATTCCGGAGATCCGCCGGATCTGCCGCAGGAGGACAGCCCGCAGGTAAGCCTGTCCCTGTACAAGCCCTTCGAAGACCTGATCAATACCAAGGGCGCCGCAGTGGATATTCAAATCACCGTCAGCGGGGGCGAGGGCCTTCGCTGGCACTATCTGCCCACGGCTGTGTGTCCGGGCGGGCTGAGAGCGGTGGTGCCCACGGTGGTGGGAACAGGAAGTGAGAGCACCCTGGTGCTGGGGCTGACAGGCGCGCCCATGAAGCAGGCGCACTGCCCGGTATTTGTGACAGTGATCGCCTGGGCGGCGGGGCCGGACGGCAAAATACTGAAAACCAGCGGCACCATGGAGCTGACACTGCACCGGGGCGGTCTGGAGGCGGAGCGCAAACCGGACGGCACATTGGAAGTGGTCAGCTATGCGGACGGAAACCTGAACGGACTTGCGGAAAAACGGGTGCTGAAAGAGCACGAGTATACTCTGGCGAAAAACAGCGACGGCACCATCACCGTGCAGGCGGCGGAAAAACGACTGGGCAGCTGTGTAATGCGGAACGAATAAGAAGGATGAAGGGGAAAACGATGGGGAATCTCAAACAGCGAAGCGCCCGTGAATGGGGCAGATATCTGTGGACTTTAGTGCGGAACAGTCTGGCGCCCACGGCATTGATGGCGCTGTTCTGGCTTCTGCTGGGCTGGGTGCGCGCAGCCGGTGTGCAGTGGGTGATCCTGTGGCCGTTGAATTTCTTGACCGGCGCACTCAGCGGTCTGGAAGGCAGCGCGCTGGGCGGAACGATCGGCAAGGCAATTCTGCTGGTGATTTTCAACAGCTTTTTTCGCGGCATCGTGGTCCGGCGCAAGGGCGATGAGCGGCGGCGCGTCCACTTTTTGGAAGAATTGAAAAAGGAGAGCGTGTCCACTGTGCTGGCGCGCATTCCCCAATATGGCAATCTGCGTCTGCTGACCGGCGATCGAACTCCTCTGATGCTGGGTTGCGGCTTGCTGGGCGTAGGAATTGCGCTGGCGTCGTATCCCTTTTTGACCGGAAACGGAAGTCTGGTCAACAGCATGGTGTGCGTGGCGCTGTTCCTCAGCGTAGGCAAGCAGATTTCCAAACAGCGCGGCCTGCTCATCACTCTTTTGAACATCGTGCTGGCGCGCAAGGCGCTGCGCACGGTGAACCGGAGCGCGGTGGACCGTGTGTTCGCGGGCTTCGCCGTCGGCATGGCTGCGGCAGTGCCCGTTGCCGCTGTGCGGGCTGTCCCTCTGGTGGGTGGTGCGCTGTGGATGCTGCTGGCACGGGTCCTGCCCGGGGCTCTGATTTTGGCCGGTGTGGGATGCCTTGGTTGGACATTGTGGAAAGCGCGGCAGATTCAGCCGGCGGGTCAGGGGGCAGGCAAATGAAGCAATCGGTTTTGCGGCGGTGCGCCGCGGTTGTAATTTTGCTGTCCTTTTGTGCGTTGACCGGTGCGTGCGCTTTTGCGGACGGCGGAGAAGAAAAAATCAACAGTGTGCGGATCGCAGCGCCTGCTTCGGTGAGCGAGAGCATGCAGCTGACCGGCCCGGATGTGGATGCGGACGGTTCGGTTTGTTTGCAGGAGGGCAAGCGGGTCAGTTTTACACTGGAAAGCCCGGTGACCATGGATACCAGCGGGATGTATCCTTTCGAGGGCGGCATGTGGCAGGGTGCGGCTTTTTTTGACCTGGTGAGCGTCGAGCAGCAGGTTGCTTTTTATTCCAATCGCTGGTTGTTGCTGTCTTCGGACGAAAGCGGCATGCTGGCCGGTTTGCCGGACAATGCGGCAGGCACCCTGCGCATTGCGTTTGAAAACGTTCAACTGCTCGCTGTGGACCAAATCGAAGATACCGGTGATTTGTTTTTTACCATGGATGGCACCTGTCAGATTGAGGTTCGTTTTCCTGTGACGCGGACGGTGCAGCGTCCGCCTTTTGAAAATACGCAATCCTATCGGGAGGAGACCAGCAGCCTTCTGCAAAGTGCGCCGGTTCAGCAGCAGCCGTATTCGGAAGCGGTGTTCCGGGCTACCATGCAGGGCCAAATGGGAAGCGCGCGGAACAGCAGTTTTCCTGCGGATGCATTCTATTATGCGTTTTCCACCGTCCATTCGCTGGAGGGGAAAACTTGGAATGCGGAACTGGAATACGATGGCCGAATTCAGAAAATAGAAGCGGGTGAAGACCTGCCCTGGGGCTATGAAGTAGATGTACTGCTGAACATTACGGACTGGGGGCATGTGTCCACCGGCGGCGGATCTGTGGTCGCCACTGCTGCAGGCGCCACGGCTCTGGGCTTGGGGGGAACTGCTGTGGCCAATGCACTGTCTCAGCCGGACGCTCTGCCTGCGCGCCGGGAAGGACTGGACGGAGATTTGCCGGAAGAGGAAGGTTCCGGAGAACCGCCGGAGCTGCCCCGGGAAGACAGCCCCAACGTCAGTTTGTCTCTGTATAAGCCCTTTGGAGATCTGGTGAATACCAAAGGTGCCGCATTGGACGTTCAAATCACGCTCAGCGGCGGAGAGGGACTTTCGTGGCATTTCCTTCCCACGGCAATCTGCCCGGGCGGGTTGCGCGCGGTGATTCCCACGGTGGTGGGAACGGGCAGCGACCGCATGCTGGTACTGGCGCTGACGGGCGCTCCCATGAAACAGGCGCATTGTCCGGTCTTTGTAACGGTGGTAGCCTGGGCAATGGATACGGATGGCCAGCTGCTGAAAACCAGCGCGACTATGGAACTGACATTGCATCGGGGCGGGCTGGAAGCCAAACGGCAGCCGGACGGGAAGCTGGAAGTGGTCAGCTATTCCGACGGCAATTTGGATGGCCTGGCGGAAAAACGGGTGCTGAAAAACCGGGAATATACCCTTCGTATGGAAGCGGACGGTTCCGTGACGGTGCAGGCAAACGAAAAGCGCCTTGGCAGCTGCACCCTGCCGCCGGAAGAAAACAACTGATTTCCACTATCAGGAAAGGAACGATTTTTTATGCGAATGCGTTTTAAACCCTATGCAGGTCCGGAACTGCGGGCCTGTCCGTTTCACGTCAATGAACCCATGGAGCAGCGGGGGAAATGGAACGGACTGTTTGCCCGTCCCGACCAACCCCTGCATCTGGAACTGGGCTGCGGAAAAGGCGGCTTTTTGGCAAAGCTGGCTGTGCGGAACCCGCAGATCAACTATGTGGGCATCGACCTGACCGACAAAGTTCTGATTCTGGCAAAGCGGAACATTGACCGGGAGTACGCCCAGGCGGGCCGCCCGGTGGACAATGTGCTGATCCTGACCCATGACATCGAGCGCATCCCCTCGATGCTCTCCGGTGCCGCGGGCGACCGGGTAGAGCGGATCTATATCAACTTCTGCAATCCCTGGAACAAAAAGGCGGGGCACAAAAAGCACCGCCTCACCCACACCAAGCAGTTGCTTTTGTACCGGGAGTTCCTGTGTGAAAACGGGGAGATCTGGTTCAAATGCGATGACGAGGATCTGTTTGAAGATACGTTGCTGTATCTGCCCGCTGCGGGTTTTGAGATCACCTGGATGACGAGGGACCTCCACGCTGATGAGCCGGACTGGAACATCCGCACGGAGCACGAAAATATGTTTACGGAAATGGGAATCCCCACAAAGGCACTGATTGCCCGAAAGGTTTCGCTGCCACAAGAACTGTAAAAAAGCGCGCACGTTTTGAACGTGCGATGCAGGGTGGGGAGCATCACTATTTGGCGGTGGCTGTTTTTCTCTTGTATTTGGCTTGATATGCCATGCAGTTATTA
>NZ_JBBMFA010000079.1:0-34508 GCF_040096265.1 Ruthenibacterium intestinale | reverse complement strand
CTATATCTGAAATGCATTTTTGCAATTCATTCAAAAACCTTTCATTTTAGACTTGACTTTTAATAGTTAGTCTTATGAAAAAAGACAGGCCCGCAATCCGGGCCTGTCTGGATGGATTTCTCAGGCCTGATACTCGTGCTCGCAGTACAGGCAGCGGTAGGTGCCTTTGTCCGCGTCGGCCAGGGTGAACACCTGCGCAAGCCCCTGCTCGGTGGTGGTGATGCAGTGGGGGTTTTTGCAGCAGACCGCGTTCACGATGCGCTCCGGCAGCTGGACGCCCGCGGGGTCCGCCCCCTGCAGAACCTCCAGCACTCGTGCGGGCAGAGCGGTCTTCTCGCGGGTGCAGATCTGGGCGGCACAGGGTTTTTCAAAGCCGCCCGCCTGCTCCAGCAGCGTCAAAATCAGCGCCATGCGGATGTATTTTCCGCACAGAGCCTGCTCGAAGTACAGCGCACGGGGATCGTCGTCCACCTCCGGGGCGATCTCGTTGACCCGGGGCAGCGGATGCAGAACGATCATCTCCGCGGGGGCCAGCTTCATTTTCTCTCCGTCCAGAATGTAGCTGTCCCGCAGGCGCAGGTAGTCCTCCCGGTTGGCAAAGCGCTCCTGCTGCACGCGGGTCATGTACAGCACGTCCGCCTGGGCCAGCCCCTTCTCCAGGCTGTCGGTCTCCTCATAGGCGAAGCCGCCCGCGTCCAGCTCGTCCAGAATGTAGGTGGGCATGCGCAGCTCGTCCGGGCTGACCAGAATGAACCGCACGTCCTGATAGCGCATCATGGCGCGGACCAGGCTGTGCACCGTGCGGCCGAACTTCAAGTCACCGCACAGGCACAGGGTCAGCCCGTTCAGGCGGCCCTTGTGGCGGTGAATGGTCAAAAGGTCCGTCAGCGTCTGGGTGGGATGCTGGTGGCCGCCGTCGCCGGCGTTGATGATGGGGCATTTGGCAAACAGCGCGCCCACGCCCGCAGCGCCCTCTTTGGGATGGCGCATGGCGATCACATCGGCGTAATTGCCCACGATGCGCACCGTGTCCGCCACGGACTCGCCCTTTGTGGCGGAAGAGGAGCTGGCGGAAGAAAAGCCCAGCACGCTGCCCCCAAGCTCCAGCATTGCGGCTTCAAAGCTCAGGCGGGTACGTGTACTGGGCTCAAAAAACAGAGTGGCCAGTTTCTTTCCCGCGCATTTGTGGGCATAGGCCTGAGGATGGTCGATGATGTCGTCGGCCAGTGCCAGCAGGCGGTCAATTTCCTCCACGGTCAAATCCAGCGGGCTGATCACATGTTTCATGATGAAGACCTCCTAAATTTATCGTAACTTTTCCCGTTCAATACTATAGCAGTTTTGCACGGCCGGCGCAAGGCACTCGGGGCAAAAAAACAGCGGCCGAACAGGCCCGGTTTCAATTTCCTGTTGACAAAGCGCCGGTGTTTTTTTATAATCACCATAAACAATACTATTTTAGTGTAAATAAAAGAATTGAGAAAGGAACGATCGTATGTCTCGTATTTATACAAGTGCGGACCAGCTGGTGGGCCGCACGCCCCTGTTGGAACTGAAGCGCCTGGCACACAGCGAACAGCTGAACGCCCGGCTGCTGGTAAAGCTGGAGCTGTTCAACCCCGGCGGTTCGGTGAAGGACCGCATCGCCAAAGCCATGCTGGACGACGCCGAGGCACGCGGCCTTTTGAAGCCGGATTCGGTGATCATCGAGCCCACGTCCGGCAACACGGGCATCGGTCTGGCGGCCATGGGCGCGGCCCGCGGCCTGCGGGTGATTCTGGTCATGCCCGAGACCATGTCGCTGGAGCGCCGCCGCCTGATGCAGGCCTACGGCGCCGAGCTGGTGCTGACCGAGGGCGCCAAAGGCATGAAGGGCGCCATTGCCAAAGCGCAGGAGCTGGCGCAGCAGATTCCGGGGGCGTTTATGCCGGGTCAGTTCACCAACGAGGCCAACCCCACGGCGCACTGGCAGACCACCGGCCCGGAGATCTGGCAGGACACCGACGGTCAGGTGGACCTGTTTGTGGCCGGTGTGGGCACGGGCGGCACCATCACCGGCGTGGGCGGCTATCTGAAACAGCAGAACCCCGGGGTGAAGGTGGTGGCTGTGGAGCCGGCCGATTCGCAGGTGCTGGGGGGCAAAGACCCCGGCCCGCACAAGATTCAAGGCATCGGCGCGGGGTTTGTGCCTGCGGTGCTGAACACCGGCGTGTACGACGAAGTGATGCCGGTGCGCAGTGAGGACGCCTTTGCGGCCAGCCGTCTGCTGGGCCGCACGGAAGGGGTGCTGGCAGGCATCTCCTCGGGCGCGGCGCTGTGGGCGGCCATGGAGCTGGCCCGCCGGCCGGAGAACCGGGGCAAAACCATTGTGGCGCTGTTGCCGGACACCGGCGAGCGCTATCTCTCCACGGGCCTGTTCAGCGAAGAATAAAAAAAGAAGCCGGTCAAACCGCAGGGTTTGACCGGCTTTTTGCTTTTGGGATGCGCGGGGTCAGACGGATGTCTTTTCCCGGGTGAGAACTTTGGCCGCTGCCAAAAAGCCCAGCAGCAGCACCAGGCCCACCGGCAGGGCGATCCAGGCGGAGCGGACGAAGCCCGCCACCAGGTATGTGACAAAGCTGATGACCGCCACGCTGACGGCATAGGGCAGCTGCGTGGACACGTGGTTCACGTGGTCGCACTGGGCGCCCGCCGAAGCCATGATGGTGGTGTCGGAAATGGGCGAGCAGTGGTCGCCGCACACGGCGCCGGCCATGCAGGCGGAGATGGAGATGATCATCAGTTCCGGGTCGGAATTTTCAAACACATGCACCACAATGGGAATCAGGATGCCGAAGGTGCCCCAGGATGTGCCGGTGGCAAAGGCCAGCAGGCAGCCCACCACAAAGATGATGGCAGGCAGCAGGCTCATCAGGCCCTCCGCGGAGCTCTTGACCAGCTCGGCCACGAACACGTCCGCGCCCAGGCTGTCGGTCATGGCTTTCAAAGCCCAGGCAAAGGTCAGGATCAGGATGGCCGGGACCATGGCCTTGAAGCCTTCGGGAATGCAGTCCATGCACTGTTTGAAGGTGAGGATGCGCCGCACCAGATACAGGATGACGGTGATCACCAGGCCGAAGAAGCTGCCCAGCGCCAGACCCACGGATGCGTCGGAACCGGAGAAGGCGGTGACAAAGTCCACGCCGCTGAAGAAGCCGCCGCTGTAAATCATGCCCAGGACGCAGCACACGATCAGAGAGAGAATGGGGATCAGAAGATCCATCACGGTGCCGGGCGCGTTGGACACGTCGTCCGAAGAGCCGGCGTACGGGTTTTTGCCGCTGAACAGATCGCCGTCGAGGGCGTTGCGCTCAAATTTGGCCATGGGACCGTAATCGATGTTGGCCAGGGAGATGACGATCAGCATGGTGATGGTCAGCAGCGCGTAAAAGTTGTAGGGGATGGCGCGGATGAAAATGGACAGGCCGTCCTCGCCTTCCACAAAGCCGGTGACCGCCGCGGCCCAGGAAGAAATGGGGGCGATGATGCACACCGGGGCGGCCGTGGAGTCGATGATATAGGCCAGCTTTGCCCGGGAGATGTTGTGCCGGTCGGTGACGGGGCGCATCACGCTGCCCACCGTCAGGCAGTTGAAATAGTCGTCGATAAAGATCAGCACGCCCAGGGCCACGGTGGCCAGCTGCGCGCCGGCCCGGGTCTTGATGTGTTTGGAAGCCCACTGGCCGAAGGCCGCCGAGCCGCCTGCCTTGTTCATCAGGGCCACCATGGCGCCCAGGATGACCAGGAACACCAGAATGCCCACGTTGTAGCTGTCAGACAGAACAGCGATGATGCCGCCGGAGAGCACGTGGTTCATGGTGCCTTCAAAGGAGAACCCGGAGTACAGCACCGCGCCCACCACAATGCCGATGAACAGAGAGGAATACACCTCTTTGGTGATGAGGGCCAGGCCGATGGCCACCACCGGAGGCAGCAGGGACCAGAAGGTCGCGTACAGGCCGGGAACGTCCTGCGCCGCCGCATCCTCGGCAAAGGCCGGCACGGCGAACAGGAAGGCGAAGGCCAGAACAGCCACCGCCGCTGTGAGAAGTTGTTTTTTGCGGAGCATAGTGAGAGAAACCCCTTTCCAAAATAACGCGGGCCATGCGGTCCGCTTTCTTTTTATGCGGACCTGCGTCCGTACAAAACAAAAGCCGTGCCCGTGCGGCCACAAGGGCGGACACGGTTCACGGCGTATGGTGCAGCATGTGCAGAATAAGCGGTGATAGCGCTCCACAATTCCCTTTGTGGCAGTCCGCCGCATCTTTTGCTGCGAACCAAGGAACAGACCGTCGGGCCTGTCTGAACCTTTCGGCGGCGCTCCCTTTCCCGCGGCGGTCACCCGGACCGTTCTGCCGCGTTACTCATGAGAACCGCGCCTCTATCGTACCAAATCTGGAATTTTCCTGTCTGTGACAACACAGACAACCGCATTATAGCATTGTTTTGCGAAAAAGCAAATGCTTTTTGAAGTTTTTGCCCCAAAAGACAGCTTCAGGCTGTTTTCGGCTCTTGGGGAAGGAATTTTCCCCGCTTGTAATAGACCAGAAAACAGATGCTGGTCAGCGTCCAGCTGATGGGGTAACTGGCGGTCACCGTGAAGATGTCCCGGTGCAGGGGCACCACGAAGAAGATCCAGATCACCCGCAGCAGGCACACGCCGCAGCCCGTCATCACCATGGGCACCAGCGACTGGCCGCATCCGCGGATGGCGCCGGACAAAATTTCGATGCACACATAGGTCACATAGAAAGTGGACATGTGCAGCACCAGCTCCGAGCCGATGGCCAGCACCGCCTGGTCCTGAGTGAACAGGCGCAGAAGAGAGCCGGAGAAGGTCACCACCAGCGCGCTCATGGCCAGCGCGGTGCCTGCGCACATGGCCATGCACACCCGCACGCTTTTGCGCACCCGGTCGTACCGGCCCGCGCCGAAGTTCTGCCCCGCGAAGGTGGTGATGGCGATGCCGTAAGCGCCGCTGATCATCCAGAAAAAGCCGTCTACCTTGGAAAAGGAGGTCCAGGCGGCCACCGTATCCGTGCCGAAGGAGTTGATGCAGCTTTGCACGATCACGTTGGAGATGGAGTACATGTTGGACTGCAGCGCCGCGGGAATGCCCACCGCCAGCACCGCTTTCAGGGCCGATGCGCAAAAGCGGATGCGGGTCGGGTCCATGTGATAAATGCGGCTGGTGCGGGTCAGCACCAGAAAGATCAGCCCGGCGCTGACCCACTGGCTGAGCACGGTGGCCAGCGCCGCGCCCAGCACGCCCAGGCCCAGGAAGGCCACAAAGACCACGTCCAGCACGATGTTGGTCAGGCAGGCGGCCAGCAGGAAATAAAGCGGGCGTTTGGTGTCGCCCACGGCCCGCAGAATGCCCGCGCCCACATTGTAGAAAAAGGAGGGGATGGAGCCGAAGAAATACACGCTCAGATACGTCACCGCGTAGTCCATCACGTCCTCGGGGGTTCCCATGGCGGTCAGGGCGGGGCGCGCCACCAGCACGCCCACGGCGGTGAAGGCAAGGCCGCCCCACAAAGCCAGCGCGGCCGAGGCGTGCACTGTTTTCTGCACGGTCTGCGCGTCCGAGGCGCCCACGCTTTGGGCAATGACCACCGTGGTGCCCGCAGCCACGCCCACAAACAGGTTGACCACAATGTTCACCAGGTTGCCCGTGGCGCCGCCCACCGCGGCCAGCGCGGCTTTGCCCACGCACTGGCCCACAATGACCGCGTCAAAGGTGTTGTAAAGCTGTTGAAAAAAGGTTCCCAGCAAAATGGGGAAAAAGAAGATCAGAAGCTGTTTCCAGATGACACCGCTGGTGATGCGGTTCTGGGTGGCGCTGGCCGTCATGGCACATTCCCTCCTTGTATTTTTTCACCGATGCGCCACCCAGTATAGCACAGCGGGGCGGAAAGTCAATCACTCAAAGCAGGTGTGCCAGATAGGCGGCGCGCTGCAGCAAAGCGTCCCGTTCGTTGGGCACTTCGCCGTCGATCACGCTGTCCAGCAGCGCGTTCAGCACACGGCCCACCTCCGGGCCGGGAACAGCGCCCGCTTCGATCACGTCCCGGCCGTTCACCGCCAGCATGTCCAGCCGGTAGCACGCGCCCGCCGCCAGCTGTGCGCGGGCGGTTTCCACAAACGCGTCCAGCTGGGCCAGGCGCTGTTTGACCCAGGGGGTGCAGGCGTGGGCGGTCAGGTCCGCCCGGCGCAGGGCGGCCAGCTGCATCAGTCCCGTTTCGTCCAGGCGCCGCAGCCAGCGCCGCACGCCCTGCGGGGTGGCAGGCAGGGCCATATCGTGCATGCGCACCAGCTGCGACACCCGGGCAATGCGGCTTTTCGGGGCGTGAAGCCGGGTCAGAATCTTCTGCACCAGCTGTGCGCCCCGCTCGTTGTGCCCGTAAAAATGACCGGCGCCTTCCGCGTCCAGCGACAGGCAGCCCGGTTTTCCCACATCGTGAAGGAAGGCGGCCCAGCGCACGTTGGGGTCTGCGGGGGCAAAGGCCACGGCGGCCGCCATGTGCCCGTAGACGTCCCGGTCGTGGTGGATGCTGTGCTGTTCCAGCCCGATGCAGGGGGCCAGCTCCGGAATGACCGGGACCAGAATGTCCCCGCAGCCGGCCAGCACCCGCCCGGCGGCGGGACCGCACAAAAGTCTTGTCAGCTCCCCGTACAGCCGCTCGGCGGAGATCCGGGTCAGAAGCGAACGGCAGGCGGTCATGGCGGCCAGGGTTTCGTCCTCAATGGAAAAGTCCAGCTGGGCGGCAAGGCGCAGCCCCCGCAGAATGCGCAGCGCATCTTCGGAAAAGCGGGTTTTGGCGTCGCCCACACAGCGGATCTGCTGGCCGCGCAGATCGGCGCGGCCGCCGAAGGGGTCCCGCAGGCCCCGGCGGGGATGGCAGGCCATGGCGTTCACCGTAAAGTCGCGCCGGGCCAGGTCTTCTTCCAACCGGTCCACAAAGTGCACCTGGCTGGGATGGCGCCGGTCCCGGTAATCCTTCTCAGTCCGGTAGGTGGTGATCTCGTACACACCGCCGCCGGCGGCCACGCCCACGGTGCCGTGCTTTACGCCGGTCAGCACCAGAGGCCGGCCGGCAAAAATCCGGCGCAGGTCCTCGGGGCGGGCGTTGGTGCACAGGTCCCAGTCGGCGGGCGTGCGGCCCAGAAGGCGGTCGCGCACGCAGCCGCCCACGGCCCAGGCTTCAAACCCGGCCTGTTCCAGTTCGTTCAGAAGCGTCAGCACTTCCCGCGGCCATTTCATCGCACGACCTCCTTTCGCGGGACAAAAAACGCCTTGGCCGGACAAGTCCGGCCAAAGCGGTCCGATCAGTTTTCGGCCTGCAGTTCTTTCTGCAGCGCGCGGGCCTGCGCCAGAATGACCACGTCGCCTTTCAGGCCGGTCACTTCCTTCAGCACGCCCCGGGCCTCGGCCCGTTTGCCGGCCGCCGCGTAGATGCGGGCCAGCAGCAGGCGGCAGACCGCTTTGTGAAGCGTGTTGGAACGCGAGCTCAGCTCTTCCCGCACAAGCGTCACGTCCACGGGTTTTCCGTCCGCCAGGTCCAGCTGGATCTGGTTGGTCTGATAGGTGCGGTCATAGTTGGGGCTGATTTTGTGGTGCTCCCGTTTGGCCACGTCCAGCAGTTCGGCCATCTGTGCCTGGGCGGCGCGGGCGCCTTCCACATCGCCCGCCATCATTTTATAAATGCAGGTGTTGCCCGCAATCAGAAGCTGGGTGTCCACCCGTCCCTTTTTCTCGGGGATGGGCAGAGAAGAGATCAGAGAGAGGGCTTTTTCCGAGTCGCCCGCATAGGCGTAGGCGTTGGCCAGGTGCGCCTGCAAAGTGCGGCGGCACCGGTCCGACAATTTCTGCTGGCACACCGGCTCGTACTGTTTGATAAAGCGGCGCGCTTCCAGCTCGTTGTAAAAAACCGCCAGCAGCCGCAGGTAGATCTCCTGCGCTGTCATCATGGCATGCACGCGGGACGCCACCAGGACCACCGCCCCGGGCACCAGTGCGCACAGCACAAACGGGGAGAGGCCGAACTTCCACAGCAGCACCAGCCCGCACAGAACCGCGGTCACCACCGCGCTCCCAATTCCTCTTTTCCACAGCACGCGGCTGGCTCCAAAAACCGAAACAAACAATGAACAAACGCCCCTTCCTGATCGCAATCCGTCTGCCAACAGTATAACAGACTTTGCGAACAAAGCAAAGGGGCGTTTGAAAAACAGAATCAAAGGCTGGCCAGCAGCCGGCACACCGTCTCGGCGGCACAGGGGTCCGCCCAGGTGCTTTGTGCCTGGCGCATGGCACGGGCGCGGCCGGTGTTCTGGCACAAAAGGCGGGCGGCCCGGGCTGCTGCGCCGGGGGTGCGGGCAGACAGAGCCATTCCGCATTCCGCGAACAGGGCGGCGCCGGGTGCGTCGCCGGTCAGCACCAGAGGGGTGCGCCGTGCGGCCGCCCGGGCCAGAAGCAGAGGATGCGCGCTGCCCACCAGCACATTGCAGCTGTCCAGCCACAGTTCCAGAGGCTGCTGTGCGCCGCGCACCAGGACCCGCGGCTGCCGGGCGTAGCGGCGGGCCAGCCGCGCCGAAAGCTCTTCATCGGAACACACTGCGGCGACCCAGGGGTGAAAGTCCGGCAGGTCCAGCAGCGCGTCGATCTGCTCGCCCCGGGCATTGGGCGCCAGCACCAGCCATCCGCCCCGGGGAACGCCCAGCGCGCGGCGGGCGTCGATGCGGTCGAGCCCCGGCCCGCCGTACACCGGAACGCCGGTGGCGTGCAGCGCCCGGGCGGGAATGCCCGACCGCAGCGCGTCCTGGATCAGAGACGGGTGTGCAAGGGCGTAGGCATCGCACCCGGCCCAGCCCGGCGACCACTGGTAATCGGCTGCAAGCCCCAGCGTGGGAACGGCCAGCTGCCCGGTGCGGCGCAGAGCCCGCAGCATGCGCACCGCCCGGGGATGGACCGCAGTCACCGCGTCCCACCGGCCGGCGGCGATCTCCCGCGCCAGGGCGCGCGGCTGCGTCTGGGGCAAGATCCGGCCGGTATCTCCCCGGGCGCGAAGCCGGGCGCAAAGAGCCTCGGCCGCGCCCAGCCCTGCCGCCGAAGAGCCGATGATCAGAATCCGCATGGGGGCCTCCTCGTTGCAAAATGTTGAAAAAACAGATATACTGTTGAGAAATTACTGAAATGAGGTGGAACCGTGCCGTCATCCCAGCAGACCAAGCAGCTGTTTGCCGACAGCATGAAACAATTGATGATGAAAAAGCCGCTGGAGGAAATTTCAGTAGGGGACATCGCGCTGCAAAGCGGGATGAGCCGCAACAGCTTTTATTATCACTTTCAGGACAAATACGACCTGGTGACCTGGATCTTCCGCACCGAGAGCGCCGCCTATCTGGCCCAGGCGCCCAACCGGGACAACTGGCAGGAAATTCTGCGCGGCCTGTGCCGGTACTTCCGGGAGAACCGCGCCTTTTACTGCAACGCCATGTCTTACAACGGGCAGAACTCCCTGCGGGAATATCTGTTCGACACCTTCAGCGGCGTGGTGCAGCAGCATTTGCTGGACGGCAACCCCTGCGCTCTGGAACCGCAGGACGCGGCTTTTGCAGGCGAGTTTTTCGCGGCCACCATCGTGGGCCTGCTGGAGCGCTGGTGCGCCCGGGGCATGCGGGAGGATGCGGCCCGCTACGAGGACTGCCTGACCCGCATTTTATCCGGCGAGATGCTGAACACTTATCTGCGCAGCGTTTCGCCGGAGTCGGACCAGTGAACCGACGCCCCTGCGGAAATGTACTTTTCCAGGGCGCGGCTGTCCGACTGCCAATCCATCAGAAATACGGGGGCGTCCGGCGCTTTGCGCTGGGCGCTCACTGCTTTTTGAAGGGCTTTTTCCCCGGCGCGCTCTCCGCCGGCCCACAGAATGCACAGCCGGGTCCATTGGGCCAGGCCGCGCACGGCCTCTGTGTCCAGTTTTGCCCCGTCGGGCAGGCGGTAAAACATTCCGTAAAACAATTTTTCGCTGCGCAGCCACTGGGCGGCACGGGCGCAGCTGTCCGGCCCGGCGCCCTCGGGCACCGTCAGCAGGGGCACGGCATTTTCCGCAGCGCGCAGCGCCCGGACCAGTTCGGGCGTGAGAGCATCGGGAAAAATGCGCAGAAAGAACAGGCTTTCCCGGCAGTCAAAGGAGACGTGCCGCAGCAGCGCCTGCGCGGCTGCGGCCCCGGCGCAGTCGGCACAGAACAGCCGGGTGCCGGTTTTCCGGGCCCGCAGCACGGCCTGGTGGTATTCGGCGGCCTGCGAAGGGCCGTCCAGCCGGACGCACTCCAGCCAGACAGGCGCGTTTTGGCGGCGCAGTTCCACCACGCCCGCGGCCAGCGCTTCCAGCCCCAGGTTGACGGCCAGTGTGCAAAGCTGGTTTTCACCGACTTCCTCCAGAAGCTGCTGCACCAGCGGACAGTAGGCGCTGTCCGCTTTTTCCAGCAGGCGCTGCGCCGTGGAAAAGAACAGTTTCTGGCCCGGGCTGCGCGCTAAAAGCGCCCCCATGTCCACATAACTTCGCAGCTGGCGGAACCCGTCCCGCTTTATATCCTTTACGGCCCGATGGGCCAGCGTCATGGCCCAGGCGCGCATGCCGTCGTGCTCGGTCGTCATAAGGCGATCCCCCCGTTTCATCGTTTCTTTCATTGTACGCGCACGCTGGTGAAAAAGACAGGGACACATCGGTTTTTTTGTTCAAAACGTGGGAACAAAACCGATTCCGTTGACAGGAAAAAGGCTTTTCGATATAGTGGGGATGAAAGTTCTTTCATGAATGTTTCATATTGTTTGGGCGGGGGTTTTCTATGAATATTTACGACATTGCACGGGAGGCCGGGGTCTCCATCACCACGGTGTCCCGGGTACTCAACGGAAAGGACAACGTCAGCCCCGCCACCCGCCAGAAGGTGGAGGCGGTGCTGGCGCTGCACAGCTACGTGCCCAGCGCCATTGCCCGGGGGCTGGTGGCCAAAAGCATGAAGACCGTGGCGGTGCTCACGGTGGACGTTCGGGTGCCCCATTACGCCCGCACCGCCTACGCCATTGAGCACGAGTGCAGCCGGCGGGGCTACAACGTGCTCATGTGCAACACCGGCGAGGCAAAAGAGGCCGGCATGCACTATCTGGAAGCAGTGATTGAAAAACAGGTGGACGGGGTGATCCTGGTGGGATCGGCCCACAGCGCCCTGAACACCGAAAGCCGCCTGAAAAAGCTGCTGGTGCGCACCCCCACGGTGGTGGCCAACGGCCGGCTGAAGCTGCCCAACTCCTATTCGGTGCTGGTGGACGACCACCTGGGCGTGGGCCTGGCCGTGGATCATCTGGTGCAGAAGGGCCACCAGGACATTGTGTACGTGCGGGACATGGACACCGAAAGCGCCCGCCGCAAATACGACGGCTATCTGGCGGCCATGAGCCGCCACGGCCTGACGCCGCGCATGCTGGACACCCAGCCCACCCTGGCCGGCGGCATTGAGGCGGCCCAGGCCTTTTTGAAGCTGAAGAAGGCCACGGCGCTGGTCTGCGGGGAAGATCTGACCGCTGTGGGCGTTTTGAAAGGCCTTCTGCGGGCCGGGGTCCGGGTGCCCGAAGACGCGGCTGTCACCGGGTACAACAATTCCGAGTACGCGCACATCTGCGAGCCGGAATTGACCAGCGTGGACAACAAGCCCGAGATGGTGGGCCTGATGAGCGTGCAGCTGCTGGAGAGCCTGATCGGCGGCCGGGCGGACCCGGCCAGCGTGGTGGTCCAGCCGCAGCTGGCCCTGGGCCAGAGCACCTGAACAGAGAGGAGAGACGATCATGCGCATTCCGGCAAAGACCATGGAGACCGTGATGGAACAGATCCTGCTGCAGCATGGCACGGAGGCGGAAAACGCCGCCCTGACCGCCCGCATCTTCACCCAGTCCAGCGTGGACGGGGTGTACAGCCACGGCGTGAACCGTTTTTCGCGGCTGATCGGCGCCGTGGACCGGGGCGTTGTGGACCCGAAGGTGCGCCCGGTGTGCACGGTGCGCACCGGCTGCATGGAGCGGTGGGACGGCCGGCGGGGCCTGGGCACCGTCAACGCGCACCTGGCCATGGAGCGCGCCTGCGCCCTGGCCAAAGAGCAGGGCATGGGGCTGGTGGCCCTGGAAAACACCAACCACTGGATGCGGGGCGGCACGTACGGCTGGCAGGCGGCCGACCGGGGCTGCATCGGCATTTGCTGGACCAACACCATGCCCAACATGCCCGCCTGGGGAAGTGTGGAAGCTTCGGCGGGCAACAATCCGCTGGTGATCGCAGTGCCCCACAGCGGCGCAGAACATGTGGTTTTTGACTGCGCCATGAGCCAGTTTGCCTACGGCCGGCTGGAGCAGGCCCGCCGCCGGGGCGAACAGCTGCCTGTGCCGGGCGGCTGGGATGCACAGGGCCGGCTGACCACAGACCCCGGCGCCGTGGAACAGACCCGCCGGCTGCTGCCCATGGGATACTGGAAGGGCAGCGGGCTGGCCGTTATGCTGGACTTGATGGCGGCCATGCTCTCGGGCGGGCGCACCACCGGGGAGATCGGCCGGGCAGGCCCCGAGGAGACGGACCTGTGCCAGATCTTTCTGGCCATGGACCCCGCAGCGCTGGGCGGCGACACGGACCGGGTGGTGGAGCAGGTGGTGCACTTTGTGTGCGGCGCCGCCCCTCAGGACCCGGCCAGTCCGCCCCGGGTGCCCGGCCAGCGGGAGAGAGCCGTTCGGGAGGAAAACCGGCGGCTGGGCGTTCCGGTGGACCCGGACGTCTGGGACGAGATTCTGCGCCTGCAGCGCTGAGGAGGACGCACATGGTCAAGGGTGTTTTGTTCGATATGGACGGCTTGATGTTCGACACCGAGCGCCTGAGCCTGGAGGCCTGGCGCTTTGCCGGGCGCCAGCTGGGATTTGCGCCGCGGGACGAATTTCTGCTGGCGCTGCGCGGCAGCATGGGCGACGAGGCCCGGGCAAAGCTGCAGCGGGAGTTCGGCCCCGGGTTTGATTACGACCGGACCCGGCAGGTGCGGCTGGCCTATGCGGACAGCTGGATCGAACAGCACGGCATGCCGGTGAAGCCCGGTCTGCTGCCGCTGCTGAAAGAATTGAAAGCCCGGGGCATCCCCGCGGCGCTGGCCACGTCCACCACCCGGCCCACCGCCTGGGGCTATCTGACCCGGGCGGGTGTGAAAGACTATTTTGCCGCGTCGGTTTGCGGCGGGGAAGTGGAGCGGCCAAAACCCAATCCGGACGTGTTTTTAAAGGCCGCGGGCCTGCTGGGGCTGGACCCCGGAACGTGCATGGTGCTGGAGGACAGCCCCAACGGCATCGCCGCGGCCCATGCGGCCGGCTGCATTCCGGTGATGGTGCCGGACCTGACCCAGCCGGACCCGGCGCTGCGGGCTCTGTGCGCCCGGGTGGTGCCTTCGCTGGATCAGGTGATCCCGCTGCTGGAGCTTCTTTAAACCAAACAGGATGGAGGGAACCGTATGTACGACTGCATCATCATCGGCTGCGGCATCACGGGCGCGGCGGCGGCTTACCGCCTTGCCCGGTACCGGGGCCGGTTCGCGGTGCTGGAAAAAAGCAACGATGTGGCCAATGCCACCACCAAGGCCAACAGCGCCATTATCCACGCGGGCTATGACCCGGCCCCCGGCACGCAGATGGCCCGGCTGAACGTGGAAGGAAACCGCCAGGCCGCGGAGATCTGCCAAAAGCTGAACGTGCCGTTCCGGCGCACCGGCAGTCTGGTGCTGGCCTTTTCCGAAGAGGAGTGCCGCACACTGGATGAGCTGTACCGCCGCGGTGTGGAAAACGGCGTGCCGGATCTGGCGCTGCTGTCCGGCGCGGGGGCGCGGGCGGTGGAGCCCGGGCTGTCCGACCAGGTAAAAGCGGCGCTGTATGCGCCCACCGCCGCGGTGGTCAACCCCTGGGAGTACGCGCTGGCCATGGCTGAGACGGCGGTGAAAAACGGCGTGGAGCTGTATCTGGAGCATCCGGTCACCGCCATCCGCCCCGTGGAGGGCGGCTATGCGCTGACCACGCCCCGGGGCGAGTTTTGCGCCCGGACCGTGATCAACGCGGCGGGCGTCCACGCGGACCAGGTGGAGAGCCTGATCGCGCCGCCGGGCTACCGCATCCATCCGGTGCGGGGCGAGTACTGGCTGCTGGACAAAAGCGAGGGCAGCCGGGTGCGCCATGTGGTGTTTCAGTGCCCCAACCGGCAGGGCAAGGGCGTGCTGGTGGCGCCCACGGTCCACGGCAACCTGATCGTTGGCCCCAACGCGCAGCCGGTGGAAGACCGGGAGGACGTGGGCTGCTCGGCCCAGGGCCTTGCGTTTGTGCGGGAAAAAGCGCGCAAAAGCGTGCCGGGCGTGCGCTTTGGCGAAAATATTCGCAATTTTGCGGGGCTGCGTGCCACGGCGGATACCGACGATTTTCTCATTGGGGAAAACCCCGCCGCCCCGGGCTTTTTCCATCTGGCGGGCATCAAGTCGCCGGGCCTGACGGCCGCCCCGGCCATCGGGCTGGAGGCGGTGCGCCTGCTGCAGGAAAAAGGACTGGCTCTCGAGGAGAAAGCGGATTTTGACGACACCCGGGAGCATGTGGTGTTCCGGGAGCTGAGCGCGGAGGAAAAGAACCGGTGGATCCGGCGGGACCCCCGGTACGGGCGGGTCATCTGCCGGTGCGAGACCGTCACCGAGGGCGAGATCGTGGCCGCTGTTCACGGCGTCATCCCGGCCACCACGGTCAACGCGGTCAAGCGGCGGTGCAACGCCGGCATGGGCCGCTGCCAGGGCGGGTTCTGCGGTCCCCGGGTGCAGGCCATTCTGGCCCGGGAGCTGGGCGTGGACCCCACCGAGGTGCTGATGGACGGGCCCGGCACGCAGGTGCTCACGGGCGAGACAAAGACAGGAGGCGGCCACAATGAAGTATGATCTGATCGTCGTGGGCGGCGGGCCCGCCGGTCTGGCCGCCGCAAAGGCCGCCCGGGAAGCGGGCCTGACCCGCATTTTGATTCTGGAACGGGACAAGGAGCTGGGCGGCATTCTGAACCAGTGCATCCACAACGGCTTCGGCCTGCACCGTTTTCAGGAAGAGCTCACCGGTCCCGAGTACGCAGGGCGGTATCTGGCCATGCTGGAGGGCACGGGCGTGGAGACCCGGCTGGACACCATGGTGCTGGAAGTCACGCCCGACCGGCGGGTGTGCTGCATCAATCCCCGGGACGGATACCGGGAGTATGAGGCGGCCAGCGTGGTGCTGGCCATGGGCTGCCGCGAGCGGACCCGCGGAGCCATCGCGCTGCCGGGGTCCCGGTGCGCGGGCGTGTTCACCGCGGGCGCGGCCCAGCGTTTTTTGAACATGGAGGGCTACATGGTGGGCCGCCGGGTGGTCATTCTGGGCTCCGGCGACATCGGGCTCATCATGGCACGCCGCATGACGCTGGAGGGCGCGCAGGTGCTGGCCTGCGTGGAAGTGATGCCCCATCCCGGCGGGCTGACCCGAAATATTGTGCAGTGCCTGGAAGATTTCAACATTCCGCTGTATCTGTCCCACACCATCACGGACATCCGGGGCAGCGGCCGGGTGGAGCAGGTGACCGTGGCGCAGGTGGACGAGAACCGCACCCCGGTGCCGGGTACGGAGCGTGTGTTCGACTGCGATACGGTGCTGCTCAGTGTGGGGCTGATCCCGGAAAACGAATTGACCCGGCAGGCGGGCGCACAGATGGACCCGCGCACCGGCGGCGCACAGGTCTGGGAGAATATGGAGACCAGCATTCCCGGCGTGTTTGCCTGCGGCAATGTGGTCCATGTGCACGACCTGGTGGATTTTGTCTCTGCGGAAAGCGAGCGCGCGGGCCGCGCGTCCGCGGCGTTTGTGCAGGGCAGCGCCGGTCAGGCCGGGCCGGTGCTGGAGCTGCAGGCGGGCCAGGGTGTGCGCTACACCGTGCCCCAGAAGCTGCGGCTTTCGCAGGTGGAGAAAAACGCCGAGGTGTTCTTCCGTGTGACGCGCATGTTCGGCCCCGCCCGGGTGCAGGTGCGCAGCGGCGAACAGGTGCTGGCCCGGTTTGCCCGGGACCGCATGGCCCCCGGCGAGATGGAGCGCATCGCGGTGCCCCGGGTGCTGCTGGATAAAGCGGACGCGGAGCAGGCGCTGGTGGTGGAAGTACAGGAGGAGACGCCATGAGAGAGCTGACTTGCATTGTGTGCCCCAAGGGGTGCCGGCTGAAAGTAGATGAGGAGCACGACTGGGCGGTCACGGGAAACAGCTGCCCCCGGGGTGCGGAGTACGGAAAAGCCGAGTGCGTCGCGCCCACCCGCGTGGTCACGTCCACGGTGCGCATCGAAGGGGGAACGCACCGGCGCATTCCGGTGAAAACCAGCGGCCCCATTCCGAAAAAGGACGTGTTTGCGGCCATGGCGTTGCTGGACGCGGTGTGCCTGCAGGCCCCGGTGGAAGCGCACGTTCCGGTGGTGCGGGACATTTTGGGCACGGGGGTGGATTTTATCACCACCCGGGCCATGAAACGGGAAGATTGAAAAACAAAACGCCGGACTGCGGGAATCCCCGCAGCCCGGCGTTTTTGTTGTAACACAGATCAATCGGTAATTTCCACCACCAGCAGAATTTCCACGGCGGCGCCGCCGGGAAGTGCATTGGTCCCCAGCGCCATGCGGGAGGGCATGCCGTCCTCTCCGAACAGGTCCTTGAAAAGCTGGGACGCACCGTTGATGACCTGAGGCTGGTCGCAGAAGTCCGGCTGGCAGCGAACAAAGCCGATCAGCTGGACAATACGGCGCACCCGGCTCAGGTCCTGATCCAGCGCGGCTTTCAAAACCGAGAGCAGGTTGAGCGCACACAGCTGGGCGGCCTTCTGGCCTTCCTCAATGGTGAGCGTGTCTCCCACGGTGCCCGTGAATTTGGGAACACCGTTTTCCGTGCAGGTCTGCCCGGAGAGATACAGCAGGTTTCCGGTGCGGCACGCGGGAGAGTAGATTCCGCCCGGCTTGGGCGGGGCCGGAATTTCCAGCCCGTATTTTTCTTTTAAAATCTGTTCAGCGTTCATGGTTTTCCCCTTTCGTATTCCGGGATGAATGACAGCAGACATCCACGATAGTCTGCGCGTAGATGCGGGCGGCCTTGCAGATCTGCTCCACTTCCACACATTCGCCGGGGCTGTGCGCCACTGCGATGTCGCCGGGGCCGAAGATCATGGAAGCGATCTTTCCCACCCCGGACAGAATGCCCGAGTCCGCAAAGTAAGTCACTCCCTGGGGCTGTGCGGTCTGCGGTGACAAAGCGGAAATGTTTTTGACCATGGATTTTACAAGGCACGATTCTGCGGAAATTTCCATCGCGGGGCGGGGAAGAGGAATGTAGTGCACCTGCACGTCTACGCCGGGGTTGGCACTGCGCACCTGTTCGGCCGCCTGTTCCAGCTGCAACGTGACCTCTTCGATGGTCTGGTCGGGCGTCCAGCGCACGTCCACAAACAGAGAGGTCTCGTCGGGAACAACGCCTGCGAACGTCTCGTCCGTGCCCAGCAGAAAACCGCGGTTGATATGCGCGCAGCCCTGGATGAGCCCGGCATTGATAGCGGCCGACCCAACCAGCGGGTGCACTTTGCTCTTGTACAGGGGCGCCAGCACGTCCCGGATGTACCGGGCAAAATCCGCCGCTGCATAAATGGCGTTGGCCCCGTTTTCCGGCCGGCTGGAATGGGCGGATTTTCCGTGGAAGCGAATCTCGAAGTAATCGATGCCGTTGTGCGCAATTACAGGGAACAGCGCCGTGGGTTCGCCCACAATGGCAAAATCTGTGTGGGGGCCCTGCTGGGCGATCACGCGGGAGCCGGTGCTTTTGGCAGCTTCTTCGTCAATCACACCGGCGAAAACCACGTCGCCGCGCAGAGGAAGCCCGCTTCGATGGACCAGAACAAAAGCGTAAAGCATGGCGGCAAGCCCGCTTTTCATGTCCGCCGCGCCGCGGCCGTACAGAATGCCGTCCCGGATCTGTGCGCCGAAGGGGTCGTCCATGCCTTCTACGGGCACAGTGTCCATGTGCCCGTTCAGCATCAGGCTGGGGCCGCTGCCGTCGCCGTGCAGCGTGGCAATGACGTTGCAGCGGTCCCCGTCCGCCGGCTGAAGCCGGCATTCGATGCCCTCCTGCTCCAGCAGCTGCGCAAGGAAACCGGCAATCTCCCGCTCCCGGCCGGGCAGGGCCGTGTGGCTGGGAATGGAGATCAGCTTCTGCGTCCATTCAATCAGTTCTTTTTCACAAAACAATTCGTCAAGGTTCATGGCAGTCTCCTTTCCGCCGGAATCAGCCTATTACATAAGAGAAGGAGGCGCCGGGGCCCAGCGGCAGGCCCAGGAAGTACCACACCGCCATGAGGATCAGGTAAACGACCATGTAAGACATGGAATACGGCAGCAGATTGGCCATCAGGGTACCCATGCCCACGTCCTTTTTATAGCGCTGTGCCCAGGCGAGGATCAGCACGAAGTAAGCCATCATGGGCGTGATCGCGTTGGAGATGGAATCGCCGATGCGATAAGCCAGATAGGTGGCTTCCGGGCTGACGCCCAGCATCATGAACAGCGGAACCAGAATGGGCCCGATCAGAGCCAGCTTGGCCGCATGAGAGGGCATGACGAAGTTCAGAAGGCAGGTGAACAGAACGGTGATCACCAGAAGCGCAAACACGGGAATGCCGGATTTTTCCAGAATTTCCGCACCGTTGATGGCGCTGATGACGCCCAGATTCGTCCAGGCAAAGTACTGGATGAGCTGGCCGGCGAAAATGGCCACCAGAATGTATCCCGCCAGAGAGGCGTAGGAGTTGGTCATGATGTTGATCACGTCTTTGTGGTTTTTCACCACGCCGGAAGCGTAGCCGAAGGCTGCGCCCGGGAAGAAGAAAGCACCGCTGACGATCAGGATGATGCTGCTCATGAACGGGCTGTCCAGCAGTTCGCCGGTTTCCGCATTGCGCAGAATGGCGTTGGGAGGCAGCGTCATCAGGGCGATGACGATCAGGTAAATGACCAGGGCAATGCCCGCGGCGCGCAGACCTTTGCTCTCCTGCTCGGAGACGCTGGTGTTGACGGCCACGTCATTCAGAGGGCTTTCCGGAACGTATTTGCCCAGGCGCGGCTCCACGATTTTCAGCGTCACAAAGAACGAGGTGATGGGAAGCAGAATGCTGCATGCCAGCGTGAAATAATAGTTTCCGGTGACCGGCAGAACAATGGACGGGTCGAGGATTTGGGCCGCATTTTGAGTATTGCCAAATCCTACCACTTCCACTATACTAATAAGAGGGCTTGCACAAAAGCCCGCTGCGACGGAACCGTAGGCGGCCACAAGTCCTGCGATCGGGTTGCGCCCCGTGGACAGGAACAGCATGGCGGCCAGCGGAGGAAGAATCATAAAGCCTGCATCGGATGCAGCGCTGGAAGCCACAGAAATGAAAACGATGGCAAACGTGAGGAATTTCTGCGGCATTTTGAGGAAATAGCGGCGGAGGAACGCACTTGCAAGGCCCGTTCCTTCCAGCAGCGAAAGACCCAGAAGAACGACCATCTGGTCAATCAGGGCAGAAAAGCTTTTGATGTTTGCGGAAAATTGCGTGAAAATCTTGGCAATGCCCTCTTTGCTGATCAGGTTGAACACCTGGTATTCGGTTCCGTCCACAGGGTGAACAGCCGACCATCCGAGCTTTGATCCAATGAAGGATAAAACCATTACGATGGCGCCAAAATAGATGAACAGCAGAACAGGGTGCGGAAGTTTGTTTCCGATGCGCTCCACAGCGCCCAGGAAACCTCCGCCCTTTTCTTTTACCAAACTTTTCGATGACACGTGTAAGACCTCCTCATGATTTTGTTTTTTATGCGGTCACAGGCCGGTGCACTCGGCCTGCAAGCATCAAAGTTCCGTGCTCTGTTCCAGGTAATTATACAGAGTGTATTTTGAAATGTCGTAAAATTTTGAGATTTTGTCCCCGGCTTTCTTGATCAGGAAAGCGCCCTTGTCATCCAGATATTTCAGTCCTTTGATCTTGTCTTCCTTGGTCATGCTGATCACAGGCTTGCCCACGTAGCGGACGGAATCCTGAATCAGTGCGTCCAGAAGTTCGCTTACATCGTTGGTAATTACTTCCTCCACGGCGCCGGTTTCCGTTTCCAGAATGTCCTTTAAGGCGCTGTTGCACGCATAAAATTCGGTCAGATCCCAGTTCATGCACAGTGCGCCGATGGCTTTTCCCTCTTCGTCTCGCAGATAGATCGAGGTGCTGCGCAGGATCTTGCCGTCTTTTGTCTGGGTGATGTAGCGGTACTGGTCTCCGTCCGAGACCGTTCCGCGCAGCACTTCCAGGCCGAGGTTGGTGCCGCAGTCGCCCACTTTCCGGCCGGTCACATGTCCGTTTTCAATCAGAACGATGGTACTCTCATAACTTTGTGTATAATCATGCAGCACAACTTCGCAGTCCTTTCCAAACTGCGCGGCGATGCCTTTGGCGATGCGTGTTAAGGTGGACATTTCTTCTGTCAGCGTTTTCATGACCAATCTCCAAACTAAAAAATTTTTTGGTAATCTTAATAATTTTATTTTAATAACAGGAAAAGCAGATTGTCAATTTGTGATTTTCACAAAGAAACGATTCTTTTTTCAGAATTTTGACAAAAGGCAGCCTGCCAAATGCGTACGAAAAGGGGCCGGTCAAGTCAGCAGAACTTGACCGGCCCCTTCAAACTTTTTGTCAGGGTACGGGAGAAAAGGCATCGCAGAAATTTGATGATGGGGCGGCGCGGTCAGAACAACGGTGCCACCAGCCGCAGCACGGCGTCCAGCAGCGCGCCCACCGCCGTGTGGTGGATGCGGCTCAGCTGCACTTCGCGGCTTTTGGCCAGCGTGTCCAGCGCATCCGCTTTCAGGTCCATCACCGCGGGGCAGCGGTACAGGTATGTGCCGCATTCAAAATGCAGGTACAGGCTGCGGTAATCCATGTTGATGGTGCCGATGACCGCCGTTTCGTCGTCGGCCACGTAACTTTTGGCGTGAATAAAGCCCGGCGCGTATTCAAAAATGCGCACGCCCGCTTTCAGCAGCGGCATGTAGTGCGAACGGGTCAGTCGGTACACGATCTTCTTGTCCGGAACACCGGGGGTCACGATCCGCACATCCACGCCCCGCTTGGCCGCGGAGCACAGAGCGGTTTTCATGATGTCGTCGATGATGAGATACGGCGTAAAAATGTAGACGTAACGCTTGGCCTGGGACAGAATGTCGATGTATACGTTTTCCGCCAGGGCCTCGCCGTCCAGAGGCGAATCGCCGAAGGGCTGCACAAATCCTTCGCCCGAAAAAGGCTGCGGATGAAAGGTCTGCGGGAAAAAGCGGCGCACGTCTTCCAGCGCGTCCTCCTTGCGGAAGGCGTGCCACATGCTCAGAAACATGGCGGTCAGGTTCCAGGCGGCCGGGCCATGCACCCGCACGCCCGTGTCCTTCCAATGGCCGTGGGGATGGGTCTCGTTGATGTATTCATCCGAAAGGTTGATGCCGCCGTTGAAGGCGGTGTGCCCGTCCACCACCAGAATTTTGCGGTGGTCCCGGTTGTTCATGATCAGGGAGAGAACCGGGATGAACGGGTTGAACGGCAGGCACCGGATGCCGCGGCGCTCCATGTCCCGGGGAAAGCTCTGCGGCAGAAGGAACAGGCTGCCCATGTCATCGTAGATCAGGCGCACATCCACGCCTTCGGCGGCCTTGCGGGTCAGGATCTCCAGAATGGAATCCCACATTTTCCCCGGCTGAATGATAAAGTATTCCAGAAAAATGAAGTGCTGCGCGCTCTCCAGCGCACAGAGCATGTCCTGATACATGGCCTCGCCCACCGGATAATAGCGCACGTCGGAATCCCGATACACGGGCCAACCGCCCGCACTCTGCAGATAGCGGCTCAGTCCTTCGGCCCGGGGGTCGGTTTGTTTCAGTGCGTCCTGCACCTCCGGGTCCTGCCGCAGCGTGGGTTCCAGCGCCTGCTGGGCAGGGATCAGCTGCCGTTTCAGCGGTTTCGAGGGGCGCTTGTTCCCCATGAGCAGGTACAGAAGACCGCCCAGCAGCGGCAAAGCCATGATGAGGATGATCCAGCCGATCTTATAGGCCGGGTTGTCGTCGCTGCCGATGAGGTACAGCACGATGAGAATGCTCAGCACGCCGAAAAAGCCGCTGAACAGAACCGAGTAGCGGGTCAGCTTCATCAGAAACAGCGTGAACCAGCCCAGCTGCACCAGCAGCAGGATTCCGGTGATGAAAATGCGGCCGCATAAAAATTGCAGAACTTTTTTCATGAAGAACTCCTTTTTATGGGGCGGGGTGCGCGAGAATGTGTGTCAGCAGCGCGTCACAGCCCGCGTTGACATCCTGCCAGGTTGCCTCGAAGTCATGGGTGTACCAGGGGTCGGCCACGTCCCGGGGATGAGACGTGAAATCCAGCAGGAGGTGGATTTTTCCACGGGGGTCCGGCCCGAACAGGCGGCGCATATCCGCCCGGTTGGCCTCGTCCATGCCGATCAGATAGTCGTAGCGTTCGTAGTCCTCCCGCCGGGCCAGCACCGCGACCTTGCCGGCTGTGGAGATGCCGGCCCCGGCCAGTTTTTCCCGGGTGCCCCGATGGGGCGGACAGCCGATGGCGTCCCGGTGCAGCGCGGCACTGGCGGTTTCCATTTGGTCCGAAAGGCCCCGGCGCCGGACCATGTCGCGAAAAACAAACTCCGCCATGGGAGAGCGGCAGATGTTGCCGTGGCACATGAATAAAATTCGAATCATCCTGTTGGAGTCCTTTCTCAAATATCTGGAAACATTGTTTGTCTTTTATTATACAAAAGCTGCCGCACTCTGACAACCGGAAGAGGGATGTGCGTTGGGTATTCCGTCCCAAACAGGAAAAAGCAAAGGTTCGCAGCATTTGAGGTGCGGGCTTTCCCCACGCATGGCGGCGGCCGCGTCTCTTGAGGTTTGCGGGCGTTCATGCTAAAATGGATGCACAGGCAACGGAGAACCGGAGGGATACAGGCGTGGGGCAGTTTGACAACAAAGCGGAAATTGACAGAATGTATGCGCAGCTCAGCCCGCGCGCGGACCTTGTGTATTCCTTTGTGACCGTGTACGATGCGTACATCAACGAGCCCAGAGATTACGGCACGGGCCTTCTCATCAACATGGTGGAGGTGCACACCCTGACCATGATTGCCGACGCGCCGGGCATCACGGTGAGCGAGCTGTCCAAAATGTGGTCGCGCACCAAGGGCGCGGTTTCGCAGAATGTCACCAAGCTGGAGAAAAAGGGGCTGGTTTTCCGCCGCCGGGATGAGAACAACGCAAAGATCATTCATCTGTACGTTACCGAGGAAGGCGAAAAGCTGAGCACGGCCCATAAAATGTACGACAACGTGGACATTATGCAGACCCAGCGCGATCTGCTGAAAAGCTGCACCATCGAAGAGGTGGATGCGTTTTTCAAGGTGCTGGATGCGTATTTGAAATTGTTTTGATTTTCTGTAAAAGGCGATGCGGGTGCTGCGCATCGCCTTTCTTTTTTTGCGAAAATGATTAAATAACTAAACAAAATAGAAGAAAATATGCACAGAAATAGCAGATATAAAATGGATATTTTGGAGAAAGTGAGAAAACTTCTTGACATAGTGCCGGGATGAAGCGTATATATAAGGTGAAATGATTTAACTGTTAAACCATTTGCAAGGGAGGCGAAAAACCGGGGCTCGATCGTGTGAGGAACAGTTGGATTCAGAAAGGAAGGGAAACCAATGACGGAAGAAAAATCAGTGAGCGGCAATCCATTGAGGCGCTGTCCTCGGGAGAATCGGAAGTAAAACGAACCTTGTCCTTCGGCCGGGCGGTCGGCGTAATGGGCGGTCTGATCATCGGGTCCGGCATTTTCTACACGGGTTCGTACGTGCTGGACTATTCACACGGAAACGCGGGAGTGGCCATTCTGGCGTGGATTCTGGGCGGCCTGATCGTTTTGGGCGCGGCCATGTGTCTGTCAGAGCTGGGCGGCATCATGCCGGCCAACGGCGGTACTTATGTCTATCTGACCCGCACCTACGGCAAGGCGTCGCCGCTGCTGGGCTTTACCATGGGCTGGTCGGACGCTCTGATCGGCATTCCGGGCAACGCGGCCATTGCCATGGTGGGCGCCACCTACATCGGCACGCTGTTTGGCGGCTTCTCTTCGCTTCAGATCTCGTTTTTGGCGTCGGGCATCTGCGTGGTGCTGACGGTGCTGAACCTGCTGGGCGCCAAGGGCGGCAGCATCATTTCCACGGTGCTGCTGTTTGTGAAGGTCATTGCCATTCTGGGCGTAATCATCGCCTGCTTTGTGCTGGGCCAGAATACCGGCGACCCCATCACCTTTACCAACACCACCGGCGAGGGCGCGGTGCTGCCCGCGCTGGCCTGCTCCGTTGTGGCGGTACTGTGGTGCTTTGACGGCTGGAACTCCATCTGCCACATGGGCGGCGAGCTGGAGAACCCCAAGAAAAACCTGTCCCGGGTCATGGTAGTCACCATCGTGGGCATCACGGTGCTGTATCTGCTGTTCAACCTGGGCGTGATGCGCATCGTTCCCATTGAGGACATCATCGCATCGGAAAACGTGACCTACGACGTGATCGGCATTCTGTTCGGCAAGGGCGCGGCCACGGTCATCACCAT
This sequence comes from Ruthenibacterium intestinale, assembly GCF_040096265.1. NCBI lineage: Bacteria > Bacillati > Bacillota > Clostridia > Eubacteriales > Oscillospiraceae > Ruthenibacterium > Ruthenibacterium intestinale. The sequence goes on along the minus strand of NZ_JBBMFA010000079.1, from coordinate 9,664 downwards.
CGCCATCATCTGCTCGGTCATCGGCTCGCTGAACAGCTGCATTCTGGTGTATCCCCGCGAGATCTACGCCATGTCCCGCGACCGGCGCTGGTTCGCCGCCTGCGGAAAGCTGAGCAAGAAAAGCGGCCAGCCCGTGGCGGCCAGCCTGTACATTCTTGCCATGATGATCTTCTACTGCTTTGTCACCAGCTTCCAGAACCTGGTGAACATCATCGTGCTGTACAACGGCATCTATTTCATGCTGGCGGTGTTCGGCGTGATCGTGCTGCGCAAAAAATACCCCGATCTGGAGCGGCCCTACAAGGTGCCCGGCTATCCGGTGGTGCCGATTCTGGTGTGATTGTGCTACTTCGTGATTTTGGTGGTCAACTTTGTGTGGGACCCGTCCACTGTGGCCGGATTCATCATTCCGCTGACGGGCATTCCCGCTTATTATGCGTTCCAGGCGTATTACAAAAAACAGGACGAAAAGAATGCTGCGAAAAAATAACAGAAAGCTGGCGAAAACATGGAATACGTGAACAGGCTCGGAACTCATTCCTACAAATGGGACGGCTTGAAGAAGGAATTTGGAGACGCGGATCTGCTGGCCATGTGGGTGGCGGATATGGATTTTCCCTCTCCGCCCTGTGTGACCAAGGCGCTGCATGCGTACATCGACGCGCCGCTGGGCTATTTCAGCACACCGGATTCCTATTTTGAGGCAGTGATGCAATGGGAAAAAGAGCGCCACGGTTACCAGGTGCGCAAGGAGTGGATCTGCGTTACGCCGGGCATTGTGCCCGCGTTGCACTGGGCGGTGCGCACCCTGACCGCGCCGGGCGACAGCGTGATGGTGTCCACGCCGGTGTACTACCCGTTTATGAACGCGGTAAAAAACAGCGGCGAGCGCCGGCTGGTGGAGTGCGAATTGAAAAAAACCGGCATGTTCTACGAGTTCGATTACGACCGGTTTGAAGAAGACATTGTGAAAAACAACGTCAAATTGTATATTCTTTGCAACCCCCACAACCCGGTGGGCCGTGTTTGGACCCGTGAGGAGCTGGAGCAGGTGGTGGCCATCTGCAAGCGTCACGGCGTGGTGATCGTCTCCGACGAGATCCATCAGGACATCGTCAATCCTGCGCTGGGCCGCAAAAAAGTGACCACCGCCACCGTGGGCGACTACGAGGACGGCATCATCACCATGGCGGCGGCCAGCAAGACCTTCAACCTGGCCGCGGTGCAGAACTCCTTCATCATCATTCCCAACCCGCAGATGCGGGAGAGCTTCTCCACCTTTTTGGCGCAGATGGCGCTGGACGATGTGAACGGGTTCGGCCACATTGCCACCGAGGCGGCCCTGCGGGGCGGCGCGGCGTGGCTTGAGGAAGTGCTGCAGCAGATCTACGGCAACTTTGCCTATCTGAAACAGCGCCTGGCGGCGGACTGCCCGGAGATCAAACTCACGGAACTGGAAGGAACCTATCTGGCGTGGATGGATTTCGGCGCGTACTGCAAGACCCAGCAGGATGTGAAGCACCTGCTGCAGGACCGCTGCCGCATCGCCATGGACTACGGCGCCTGGTTCGGCGGCGGCCGGCACGAGGCCTTTGCCCGCATGAACCTGGCCACTTCCCGGGAGAACATCCAGGAGGCCTGCGACCGCATTGTGCGGGAGATCGCCAAAGGATAACAGAAAGAACAGAAAGCGGCCCCCAGGCCATCGCCCGGGGGCCGCTTTTGTATTGTTTGCTCAGCCGCCGAACACGGTCTGATAAATGCTGATGAAGCCGGTGATGGTGACGATCAGCACCAGAACGGGCGTCAGATAACGGATGCAGCGGATCCAGATCCGGCGCAGACGGAAGCCGGGGCAGCCGTCTTCCATTTCGTCGGCCAGAATGTTGAGGTCCCACTTCCAGCCCAAGAACCAGCACATGAGAATGCCGCCCACAGGCAGAAGGATGTTGTCGGTGAGGACCCCCACAAAATCAAAGAAGTTGTAGCCGGCGATCTTGAAGTCCGCCAGAGGGCCGAAGGAAAGGCTGCTGGGAATGCCCAGCAGGAAAATGAGCAGGCCCATGACCAGAACCGCACGGCGCCGGGGCCAGCCCCAGTTGCCCACCGTGTAGGAGACCACCACTTCCAGCAGGGCGATGGCGCTGGTGACGGCCGCGAACAGGATCAGGATAAAGAACGCCACCGCGAACACCGGACCGCCCGCCAGGGAGCCGAACACCTTGGGCAGCGTGCCGAAGATCAGGCTGGGGCCCTGGCCGGGCGCCAGACCGAAGGCGAACACCGCGGGGAAGATGGCAATGCCCGCCAGCACCGCCACCAGCGTGTCCATGACGGCTACGTTGGCGCAGCTTTTGGGAATGTTTTCCCCTTTGGGCAGGTAGCTGCCGTAGGTGATGGTGATGCCCATGCACAGGCTGAGGGAGTAGAACACCTGCCCCAGCGCCGCGCTGATGGAGGACAGGCTGAAGGACGCCTGCTCCGGCACGAAGATGAAGCGCAGCCCGTCCATGGCGCCGGGAAGCGTCACGCTGCGGACGATGATGATCAGCAGCAGGATGAACAGCAGCGGCATCATGATCTTGCTGACCTTTTCAATGCCGTGCACGCCCTTCAGGCAGATGAGCACCGTGGCCCCCAGGAACAGAAAGAACCAGAACACGGCCTCCCAGCTGCCGATGAAGGCGTTGAAGTCCGCCGGGGCGGTGAAGGTGGTGGCATAGCTGACCAGATATTTGATGAGCCAGCCGCCGATGACGCTGTAATAGCTGAGAATGATGAAGGCGGCCAGCACGCCGAACAGACCGGTGATGCCGGCCTTGGGGTGCACCTGGCGATAGCTGGAAACCGGGTCCTTGCCGGTATGGCGGCCCAGGCTCATTTCCAGCATCATGACCGGAATGCCCAGCACCAGAACGAAAACAAGATAGGCGATCAGGAAGGAGAATCCTCCGTTGCGGCCCATCAGATACGGAAATTTCCACAGATTGCCCAGGCCGATGGCGGCCCCGGCGGTGGCCAGAACAAAGCCCAGACGGCTGGTCCACTGATTGCGGCGGTGTTCGTGTTTCATAGCGTGTCCTCACAACAAAAGAATGTCCGGAAAAACCGGTAGGACTTCTATTGTAGCACGCTTTTGTCCCATAGGCCAGAGAAAAGGCGTTTTTTGTCATAAAAGAATGGGAACGGGCGCGTCCAGCTCCATGCAATCGGGCTGCACGCGGCAGTCCATGGCGTACAGCGCCACGCCCGCGTCCCGGGCGCTGCGCAGGGCCGCGGCAAAGGCGGGGTGGGTCTCTTCATTGGGGGCAAAGGCGCGCACGCCCTTCATCTGGATCACAAACAGCGCGGCCGCCCGGTACCCCTGCTGCAGGCAGGCGGCCAGCTCTTCCAGATGCCGGACGCCCCGCTGGGTGGGCGCGTCGGGGAACAGGGCCAGCCCGTCCTGCTCCAGCGTGACGCCCTTCACTTCCACAAAGATCTTCTGGCCGCCGGCCTCCACGTAAAAGTCAAAGCGGGAGGTGCCCCATTTCGTCTCGGGGCGCACCAGTGCCGGCGGGCCGAACAGACCCCCGGCCCGCAGAAATTCCCCGGCGGCCCGGTTGGGGGCCTGGCTGTCCAGATTGATGAGCAGCGGCCCTTTTTCCACGGCCACCAGGTCGAACTGCGTTTTGCGCGCGCTGCCGGGCGCCGCCCCCTCCACGTAGACCGTGGCCCCGGGGCGCAGCAGCTCTTTGCAGCGGCCGGTGTTTTTCACATGGCACACCTGTACGGTGCCGTCCACTTCCACGTGGGCGATGAACCGGTTGGGCCGGTCCAGAAACCGCCCGGGTCGGATGCGTTCATAGCGCATGGGGATTCACTCCTCGTTCAGCCAGGCGCGGATGGCGTCCCGGTCTTCGTATTCTTCGTACAGGCTCAGGCCCAGACAGAAGATCTTCTCGTCCTCGGTCAGGTTGGCCGGAAGGGGCCGGCGCTCCCAGATCAGCCGGGCCAGCTGCGCGGTTTTCTGCGGCCCCAGCGCGGCGGCCGCCTGCTCAAAACTCTTGTTCATGGGTCTCTTCCTTTCCGGAGAAAAAAGGCCCCGGGTCACGGGGCCTTGGAAATGGTTACAGCTTTTCGGCTACGCTCCAGGCCTGCCACACCACCGTGCGCAGGTTGCCCACCTTGCACGCGTCGCCGATCACATGCACGTGCCGGCCGGCGGGAAGGGCCGGGGCGGGGGTATAGCCCACCGACAGGATGACGCTGTCCGCGGGGACCGTGGTCAGGGTGCCGTCCTTGCCGCGGATGACCGCGTCTTTCTCCCGGATCTCGGCCACGGTGCTCTCCAGATACACGGGCACCTTCTGATACTGGAAGAAGTCCCGCAGATAGGAGGAGTTGGCCAGGCACAGGCCGCGCACGGCCATCAAATCGTTTTTGGCCTCTACGATCACGGGCTTTTTGCCCTTGCGGAACAGGTCATAGGCGATCTCGCAGCCGCTGAGGCCGCCGCCGATGATGAGCACCTGCTCGCCGGTCTCTTTGCCCAGCAGGTAGTCCACCGCGTCCATGGCGCGCTCGCCGCCCTTGAGGGGCAGGGTCCTGGCCTTGGCGCCGGTGGCCACAATGATCTCGTCCGCGTCCAGCGCCGAGGCGTCGGTGATCTCCGTTCCGTAGACCACAGGGATCTTCAGCGCTTCGATCTGGCGGCGGTACCAGGCGATCAGCTCTTTGTCCTTCTCCTTGAAGTCGGGCGCGGCGGCCGCCACGAACACACCGCCCAGCTGATGGCTCTTTTCGTAAATGGTCACGTGGTGGCCCCGCAGCGTGGCGATGCGGGCGGCTTCCATGCCGCCGATGCCGCCGCCGATGACCGCGATCTTCTTGGGGGTGCGCGCGGGCACAATGTCGAACTTGTGCCCCTGCATGGTGGCAGGGTTCAGCGCGCAGCGGGCCATGTGGCTGGCGTCCTCAAAGGTCTCGTCGTTGGCCACGCCCTTGTAGTGGGCCAGGGGGAAGCAGGCGTTGTGGCAGCAGATGCAGGGCTGAATATCCTGGGTGCGGCCCTCGCGCAGCTTGCGCACCCACTGGCCGTCCACCAGGAACTGCCGGGCCACGCCCATGGCGTCGATGCGGCCGTCCGCGATGGCCTCGGCCGCGGCCTCGGGGGTCATGCGGCCGGCGCACACCACCGGAATGTCCACAAATTTGCGGATGTGGGCCACGTCGTCCAGGTTGCAGTTCTGGGGCATGTACTGGGGCGGGTGCGCCCAGTACCAGGCGTCGTAGGTGCCGTTGTCCGCGTTGAGCATGTCATAGCCGGCCTCTTGCAGATAGCGGGCGGCCTTTTCGCTTTCGGCCATGTCGCGGCCCACTTCGGTGTACTCCTCGCCGGGCACCGCGCCGCTGCACAGGCCCTTGGTCTTGCTGACCACGGAATACCGCAGGGACACCGGGAAGTCCTTGCCGCAGGCGGCTTTGATGGCCTGCACGGTCTCCACCGCAAAGCGGTACCGGTTTTCAAAGCTGCCGCCGTACTCGTCGGTGCGGAAGTTGGTGTACGGCAGGGTGAACTGGTCCATCAGGTAGCCTTCGTGCACGGCGTGCACTTCCACGCCGTCCACACCGGCCTCTTTGCACAGCTTGGCCGTTTTGGCAAAGGCCTCCACCATCTGATGGATCTCTTCTTTGGTCACCTGGCGGCACATCACGTCCTCGGCCCAGCGGGAGGGCAGGGGGCTGGGGGACGCGCAGATGTAGGACGCGTCCACAATGGGTTTGGCCAGCGTGCCCAGCGCCTTGTTGCGCAGCAGCACGGACAGCGCCTCGGTGATGGCGAAGCTGCGGCCGAAGCCCGCGGTCAGCTGCACGAACAGCTTGGCCCCGGTTTTGTGGAAGGTGTCCATGTAGGGTTTCAGCTGGCGGAACATGCGGGGGTTCTGGTACAGCCAGCGGCCGCCGATGGTGTCCCGCAAAGGCGCGATGCCCGGGATGATCAGGCCCACGTCGTTGTTGGCCCGCTCCAGAAAGAATTCCGCCGCCACCTTGTCAAAGTGGTTGGGCTCCATCCAGCCGAACAGGGACGTGCCGCCCATGGGGCACATGACAATGCGGTTTTTGATCTCTACGTTGCCGATTTTCCAGGGGGTGAACAGTGCCTCGTATTGTTGCTCCATCGAAACTCCTCCTCTTTATTCCGCCACCGGTACGTCGATCTCCAGATCGCTCAGCGGATAGGTGACGCAGGGGTGAATGAACCCGAACTTCCGGTCCGCCTCCCGGCGGCCGTCCCGTCCGTCCGCAATGCGGAATTCGCCCTTCAGCCATTTGCTGTGGCAGAACCCGCAGCCGCCCGCGCGGCATTTGTTGGGGGCGTCCAGTCCGGCGCGCTCCATGGCTGCCAGCAGGGTCTCGTCCTCCCGGGCGTCCACGGTGTGCACCGCATCGCGCATGTGCACGGTCAGCCGGAAGGTGCGGGGCGCTTCCAGATTCAGCGCGCCGCAGCAGGTGGCGTCCTTGTGCACCGCCTTCAGGGGAAGGTGATAGGGCTCCAGTTCTTTCAGCACAAAGTTGTACATGGCCTGAGGCCCGCACAAAAAGAAGGTGACGTCGGTCAGATCCACGTACTTTTCCATCAGCTGCGCGCTGATGAAGCCGTGCTCGTAGCCGTCTTTTTCCTCGTCGCTGAGCACCTGCACCACCCGCAGGCCCTTCACGGCCAGGTCCGCCAGCTCGGCGGAATAGGCCAGGTGCCGGGTGTCCCGGGCGCCGTAGAACAGGGTCATCTCGTAGTCTTCATCGCCTTCGGCCATGCTGCGGGCCATGGACAGAAGCGGGGTGATGCCGCTGCCGCCGGCGATGCCCACAATGCGGTGTTTGTCCCGCAGGGTCTCGTAGTGGAACTCGCCCGAGGGCTCGGTCATGCGCATCCGGTCACCGGGTTTGGCGCGGGTGCACAGATATTCGGAGAAGAAGCCCGCGCGCTCGATGCCCAGCACCAGCTTGCCTGCCAGCGCGTCCCGGGGGCTGGAGGCGATGGAGTAGGGGCGGCTCACAAGGCTGCCGTCCACCTCGGCCTGCAGGGACACGTACTGCCCCGCCCGGAAGAAGGGGAACGCCGTTTCGTCCACCCGGCGGAAGGTCAGCTCGGTCATGTTGGCGCTCAAAGGCCGCACGGCGGTCAGCTCCACTTCCATGTAGCCCGGGTGCAGGCGGTGGGCCAGTTCATTGGTGCGGTAGCTTTTGGGCAGCGGGGTGTCGGGCCCGGCCGCCAGCGCCGCGCGCCGGTTGGGCACCAGCTTTTTAAAGCGCAGCATATCCTGGAATCCGAACAGTTGTTTTTTGAATTTCATCTTATCGCACCTCCCGTTTCAAATCGCCCACGGTCTGCCGGCCGGACAGATCGCCGGACACGTAGGCGCTGGAGTACCCGCTGGAACGCATGGCGTACCCGCCCGCGAACCGCAGGCCCGGGAACAGCTGGGCATCTTCCTTCATCATCATCATGCGGGGCATCAGGCTGTCCCAGTCGGCAGTCTCATAGCCGTAGATCACGCCCTGGGGATGGCCGCAGTAACGGGCGTAGGTGGTGGGGGATGCCACAGCGATCTCCTCGATGGCGTCCCGGATGGCGCAGCCGGTCTCGCGCTCGAACACGCGGATCATGTCGTCGGCCACCCGGTCCTTGGCCTTGAAGTAATCGGTCTCGGACACGTTGCCCCAGTCGTCGGACATGAACATGGTGGTGAAGTACATCATGCAGGTGCCTTCGGGCGAGCAGCCGGGATAGGCGTTGTTCAGGCACACGGTGGCCTGCACGTGGTTGGTGTCCACCTTGCGCATCATGTCGTACTGCTTCACGGAATCGGCGGTGTCGTAAATAAAATAGTTGTGGCTCTTGATGCCCAGTTCTTCGGCCGATTTGTTCAGGCCCAGGAACAGCGTGAAGCCGCGGCCCGCGAAGGTGCGGGCGTTGGTGGCGCGCACCATCTGCTCGGTGACGGATTTTTCTTCCAGCATTTTGCCGAACACCAGATGGGGCGAGCAGTTGGCGATCACGTGGCGGGTGGGGATCTCGGTGCCGTCGGAAAGGCGCACGGCGCGGATGCGGTTTTCGTCGTCGGTGAGGATCTTCTCCGCCGGGGACAGGTACCAGATGTCGCCGCCCAGTTCCCGGATGCGGGTGTCCAGCGCCAGGCTGATCTCGTGAGAGCGCATTTTCGGCATCCAGGCGTCCCGGGTGATGTAGCGGATCACCATGGAGCCGTAGTGCAGAAAACTCATGCGGTCGCAGTCCACGCCCAGATAGCACCAGTAGGCGTTCAGAATGTCCTGCGCCTTTTTGGGCATGTGCAGCGCGTCCAGCACTTCATTGACCGAGTAGCTGCCCGCCTTGATGAAATTGGGGAAGTGCTCTTTCATATAAGAGGAATCGGTGTTGCCGTTGACCGAGTTGGAGTAGGTCTGGGCGTCCCGCACCTCGTTGCACAGCTCGAAGAACTCCGTCATGGACTTGCGGGAGCCGGGCACGTACTGCTCCATTTTGTCGATGAACGCCTCAATGCCGAAGGGCATCTCGCAGTCGTACTGCTTGTCGGTGGTGATCAGATGATAGGCTTCGGGAATGCGGATCCAGTCGATTTTGTCCTCTACGCCCAGGTCCCGGAACAGGGTGCGGATGTCGCCGGGCTGGTCGGGCGAGCCGAAGTCGTTCAGCTCGTGCAGGCTGGCCTCAAATTCGAACCGGCCCCGCTTGAAGCTGGTGGCAAAGCCGCCGGGCAGGTTGTGCTGCTCCAGAACCAGGCAGGAATACCCGCCCTGCAGCACGCGGATGGCAGCGGCCAGACCGCCGTTTCCGGCGCCGATGACCACTACGTCGTAGGGTTTTACAGTGTGTTTTTCCATAAGAACCTCCTCACAGAATCAGATTTCGCGAACGGGCCATCCAGTATTGCAGCTCCTCTTCACTGGCGGCCTGTTTGTAGTGACGCAGCATGATGGAGTAAAACTCCCGCAGATCGTCGCTGATCTCCTCGTCGCTCATGGCGCGGTAACCGGTGGCGATCATCACCCCCAGTCCGTAACAATGGTATTGCATTTGCAGGTGCATCTCCGTGGCCTGCCGGGGGCTCATCTCCAGGTTGCGGGCCAGCAGCTCCACCGTTTTGTCAAAGTTGGCGTCGTCCAGAAGCCGCTCGCCGGGGGCGCGCCGCCGCAGATACAAAAAGCGGAACAGCTCGCTCTCCCGCTGGGCGAAGGCCAGAAAATTCTGGCCGAACTCCTTGTAGCTGGTGCAGTGGAACTGCAGGTAGGTGTCCCGAATGTATTCCACCAGCGCCTGCTGCAGCTGCTCCTGGCTGCCGAACTGGGAGTACAGCGGCTGCGTGGAACAGCCCAGCTCCGCGGCGATGCTGCGCACGGACAGCGCATGTTCGCCCCGCTGGTGGATCACCCGGGCCGCGGCCTTGAGAATATCCTGTTTTGAAATGCGCGCTCGGGGCATGGCGGTCTCCTTAAAAATAACAGTTGTTATATTTACAGCTTCATTGTACCCTGTTTCCGGGAAAAATGCAACAAAAAAAGCAGGCGAAAGCCGGGGTGACATAAGAAAACGGCGGTGAAGCCCCGGAATTTTGACGCATGAAATGCAAAGAGCGGTCCTGCAAGCAATTTGCTTGCA
>NZ_JBBMFA010000078.1:0-24669 GCF_040096265.1 Ruthenibacterium intestinale | reverse complement strand
CTTTCCTATTTTAGCACTCTCTTGCCCTTTTGTCAAGAACTTTTTTCGTGCTCTTTTCGGTCGGCTTTTCGCTCTTTCGTACCCGTCTACATCTGTGACGGTTTTTATATATTACCACCGTTGTCGAAGAATGTCAATATGAATTTTTAAATTTATTCTAAAAGTTTTTCGCGCATTCTCTGCAGAAGTTTTCGTTCTCTTCGTGAGATTTGCACCTGTGTTGTGCCAAGTACTTTTGCCGTTTCGCTTTGGGTTTTGTTTTGGAAAAAGCGAAGGTAGATCAACATTCTTTCTTCCTTTGTAAGTGTGTTTAACACACTCTTTAAACTGAGTTTGTCTGTCAGCACTTCCTCACAGCTCTCTTGCGGAATGTCAAACTCTTTATTACCGTCCTCATCTGTTACGGGTGTAAGAGAAAGCGCCGGCAGAGAGGCACTCATGGCATCTGCCACTTGTTCCGGTGTGACATCCAATCGTTTTGCAATTTCTGATACTGTCGGTTCCTGCCCGGTTTGCTTCAAACACTTTTCGCGAACGGCATTTACTTTAATCCCCAATTCTTTCAAAGAACGGCTGACTTTTACTGAACCGCCATCTCGAAACAGCTTTTTGATCTCCCCCAGAATAACTGGCACAGCATACGTAGAAAAACAAAGTCCTCTGCTCTCGTCAAAACCGTCATATGCCTTAATCAGCCCCATGCATCCGGCCGCGTACAAATCATCGTACTCAATACCGCGCCCCTTAAAACGCCCTGCACAGGAATGCACCAATCCAAGATTGTTTTCAATAAACTCCGCCCGTGTTCCAACTGTAACTGGCATAGAATCCCCGCTTTCCCTAGTTATGTACCTTTTTAGCGGGAGCCCAGTTTTTTCACCAACGTTACACGCGTTCCTCTGCCCGGTTTTGAACTCACTTTGATTTGATCCATAAAACTTTCCATAACTGCAAATCCAAGCCCGGCACGCTCCTCTCCGCCTGTGGTAAACAACGGCTGCATTGCCTGCTGCACATCTTCAATACCGCACCCTTTATCCGCAACAATAATGCGCAGTTCATTTTCTTCATAAAAAGAGACCGTCACGGTGATCAGCCCAATGGTGTCGCGATAGGCGTGAACGATACAATTGGTCACAGCCTCCGAAACAGCCGTTTTGATATCTGCCAGCTGATCCAGTGTAGGGTCGGCCTGTGCAGCAAAAGCAGCTACCGCGCTGCGCGCAAACCCCTCATTGACGCTACGGCTCGGGAAAGTAAATTTTACAGTATTGATTGGTTTCATATCCCTGTACCTCTCATTCTTTTGATTCGATTCCCGCGAGTGAAAGCATTCGCTGAATCTCTCGGGGTGCTTTTTGAACAACTACGATGCCGCCCAGAGAATTAATCAAGCGATGACGTCCTAAAATCAGACCGATTCCTGAAGAATCCATAAAAGTCACGCCCGAAAAATCCAGGGTCAAAGTCTTCGGGGATGCCGCCCGCACCCGTTCGTCGATCTGCTCACGCAAAATGGCAGCCCAGTGATGGTCAATCTCTCCAGACAGCAGCGCCGTCATGTTTTCGCCGTCTTCGCAGATGATTACCTGTGTCATAATACAAAGCTCCTTTGACAAAAGAAAAAGGCATATCGCCTATGCATTAAGCATACGCAATATGCCTTATATTTTTTGTTAAAAAGCGTCGTTCAGCGCACAAAAACTTTTCTTGCTTCCGAAGCAAGATAAAGGCTTCCGCATACCAGCAGACCATTCTCCATTTCTGACCGCGCCATCTGCAAAGCCTGCGGCACCGTAGAAACCGGCGTCACATCTGAATAGAACCTTCGAGCAATCTCTGCCAGCTGCTGCGCTGTAATCGCTCTGGGACTGTCGGGAGTAACCGTATACAGCTTTCGAATATACGGGCTCAAAATCTGCAGCATCTGATCTGCACCTTTTCCATTCAGAATGCCTATTACAGCTGTCAGATCCTGCACCTTCGCAGTATGAAGCGTATCCGCCAAAGCCTTTGCCCCGTCCACATTATGCGCGCCATCAAGAATGATCAACGGGTTTTGCGACAGAATCTCAATTCTGGCGGGGAACCGCGCCTTTCTGATTCCCTCGATTATCGCATCATCTGGAACATCCAGCCCTTTGTCTGTAAGAGCAATTGCCGCTTCCACCACTACCGATGCATTGTAAGCCTGGTGTTTTCCTGGGAACGGTATCTGCAAGCCATATCCGCCGTAGTTGATCCGATTTTCAAAAGGACGCCCTTTGTAGAAATAAAAATCCTGCAATTCCGGCACAACCATTTGCGAGCAATTCGCCTTTTGCGCCCGGACCACAATTTCATCCATCGCCTCTTGCGGCTGAACCGGATAAACGACCACTGCGCAATGATTTTTTAAAATGCCGCACTTTTCAAAGGCAATTTTTTCGTAGGTATCTCCCAGCAATTCCGTATGGTCTTTTCCAATTGCCGTAATGCACGCCACCAGCGTATTTTGAACCGCATTGGTGGAATCCAGACGACCGCCCAAACCTGTCTCCAGGCAGACAATATCGCACTTCTCTTCCGCATACCACAAAAGAGCTGCCGTGGTGACCGCATCAAACTCCACGATGCTGTCCCAGCCCTCTGCCTGCAGTTCTTCCATTGCTTCACGAACCCGGGTCAGATGCCGCGCCAGAACTTCTTCTTGGATCATTTCGCCATTGAGCAGGAAGCGCTCCCGAAAGTCCAAAACATAGGGACTGATATTGCAGCCCACTTTATACCCTGCTTCTTTTAAAACACTGGCCAGCATCACTGTAACACTGCCCTTCCCGTTGGTTCCTGCCACATGAATGAAGCGCAAATCTTTTTCCGGATGGCCCAGTTTTTCCAGAAGAAGTCCGGTATTTTCTACTCCGCAATGTCCTGCAATCCGCGGGAGCCCATGCACCCATTCCACCGCCTGCAAATAATCCATCTTATACCCTCCTGCGAGCGCAAAGCCGGAAAGGGCAGCCAGAGGGGCTGCCCTTTCTTCTTTTTACGCCAAAGCCTTCAAAGACTCTTCAATTTTTGCCAGCTTGTCCACAGCGGCAGCATGTTTTGCGCGGATGTCGTTGACCACTTTTTCAGGAGCCTTGCTGACAAATCCCTCATTGGACAGTTTCGCCTGGAGAGAAGCCAGATCTTTTTCACACTGCGCCTTTTCCTTATTCAAACGCGCCAGCTCTTTCTCGCGGTCAATCAGTTCCATCATGGGAATAAACGCACGTGCGGCATGTGTAACGACCTGAACGACACCTTTGGTCTCACCCTCATACGCAGGCGTAAAGTGGACTTCGTTTGCAAAAGCGAATTTTGCAAGATAGCTCTTTCCTGCTTCAAAAGGAGCCGCATCCGTCGTTTCGATGATCATCGTCGTACGCTTTGTGGGGTGCACGCCCATATCATTGCGCACTGCGCGAACCGCCTTGATCAAATCCATCACTTTTTCAAAGCTCTGTTCCTCAGCCGCATAGCACTGCGCCTCATCGTACACCGGCCAGCTCTCTGTCACCAGAGTTTCCCCGGTACCAGGCAGCGCTGTATAAATCTCTTCTGTGATAAAGGGCATAAACGGATGCAGCAGCTTCAAAGCCCCTACCAGAATGCTCACGAGCAATTTGCGTGCGGAATCTGCCTCCTGCTCGTCTTCCGAGTTCAAGCGCAGCTTGGCGATCTCGATGTACCAATCGCAATAAACATCCCAAATGAAATCCTGCACTTTTTGAGCTGCGAGACCCAGTTCAAACTTATCCAGATTTTCCGACACGTTTTTGACCAGCGTATTAAAGCGGGACAAGATCCATTTGTCCGCCATGGTCAGCGTAGCGGGATCACCCGGCTGGAAATTTTCGGGCAGATTCATCATTACAAAGCGCGCAGCATTCCAAAGCTTATTGGCGAAGTTGCGGCTTGCTTTCACCTTTTCGTCCGAGAACCGCATATCGTTGCCCGGAGTGGAGCCAAGCACCAGCGTCAGACGCAATGCGTCCGCGCCGTAATCTTTGATGACCTCCAGCGGATCAATGCCGTTGCCCAGACTTTTGGACATTTTTCGTCCCTGCGCATCACGAACAAGGCCATGAATGAGAACCGTATTGAACGGAACCTGATCGGTATACGTCAATCCGGAGAAAATCATGCGGCTGACCCAGAACGTAATAATGTCGTATCCGGTGACCAGTGTATTGGTCGGATAGAAATATTTCAAATCTTCCGTTTCTTCCGGCCACCCCAGGGTGGAAAACGGCCACAGTGCGGAAGAGAACCAGGTGTCCAGCGTATCTTCATCCTGATGAACCGGCTTGCCGCACTTCGGGCAGACTGTCAGCGGTTCCGCAGAAACCGTGATTTCCCCGCAGTCATCGCAGTAGTAGGCCGGAATCCGATGGCCCCACCACAGCTGACGGCTGATGCACCAGTCACGGGTATTCTCCATCCAGAAATAATAGTTCTTGTCAAAACGCTCGGGCACAAATTTGATGCGACCATCCCGCACTGCTTCGATTGCAGGACCTGCCAGAGACACCATCTTCACAAACCACTGCTTGGACACCATGGGCTCCACCGTGGTTCCGCAGCGATAGCACGTTCCCACGTTATGGGGATGCGGCTCAATGGACGCCAGATAACCGCCCGCTTCCAAATCGGCTACGATGGCCTTACGTGCCTCATAACGATCCATTCCGACATATTTTCCGCAATCATCGGTCATATGCGCGTCATCCGTCAACACCTTAATGATCGGCAGATTATGCCGACGGCCCACTTCAAAGTCGTTCGGGTCGTGTGCAGGCGTAATTTTTACAACGCCTGTTCCAAATTCCATATCTACGTATTCATCGCAAACAATGGGGATTTCCTTGTTGACCAACGGCAAAATAACCTTTTTGCCATGCAGATGGCGGTAGCGTTCGTCATCGGGATGCACCGCCACCGCAGTATCACCCAGCATCGTCTCCGGGCGCGTGGTCGCCAGTTCCAAGTACTCGTCGGTTCCCACAATCGGATATTTCAGATGCCAGAAAAAGCTCTGCTGATCTTCATACTCCACCTCTGCATCCGAAATGGAGGTCTTGCAGTGCGGGCACCAGTTGATAATGCGCTCTCCGCGATAAATCAGGCCCTCGTCGTACAGCTTTTTAAAGACCTTCAGAACCGCACGTGAGCAACCTTCATCCATCGTAAAGCGTTCCCGCTTCCAGTCGCAGGAACATCCGAGTTTCTTCAACTGTTCCACAATGCGTCCGCCATACTGCTTTTTCCAGTCCCAGGCACGCTCCAAAAACTTTTCGCGGCCGAGGTCCTGCTTGGTCAGGCCTTCTTCTTTCATTTTCGCCACGATTTTCGCTTCTGTGGCAATCGACGCATGGTCGGTACCGGGCACCCACAGCGCGGCATATCCCTGCATCCGTTTGTAACGAATCAGAATATCCTGCCAAGTCTCGTCCATCGCGTGCCCCATATGCAGCTGTCCTGTAATGTTGGGCGGCGGCATTACAATGGTATACGGTTTCTTTTCGGGATCACGCTGGGTGTGGAAATAACCGCTGTCCACCCATTTGGAATACAGACGATCTTCCACAGAACCCGGATCATAGATTTTATCAAGCTGTTTCATACTGATGTCCTCTCATCCTTCCTCTTGGTTTCAAAAGTTCCAAGCATCCACGGGAAATACCGTGATGCAGGCAAAGCAATCAGATAATACGCAGCAAGCATCATAAACACTTCCTGCAAAAGCATTGCCGCGCCGCCTGTTTCGGTAAGCGAAAAGCCCAGCGCCTCAAACGCCAGCGGAACCAGCAACTTCACGATGCTCTCCGCACCGCAGAACGCCAGAGTATGTCGTCCGGCCCGGCACAGGCCCGGCACCGCCTGAAGCACCAGCGCAACCGCCATGGCACACCAGATCCCATTGATCTCCAGTAAAAACGTCATGACTGCAGACAGATTGAAACTCATCTCTTCTATTCCGAACAGACTCGGGAAATACCCTCTTCCAAAGTAGAAATCCGTATAGAAAACATAAAAATTGACCAGTGTCAATCCGCCGAGAAGAATTTTCAGCCAAAGACGCGGACTGGTCTGCCTCCATTTTTGATAGCACACGCTGGCACAGTCGCCCAAAGAATAATAAATCAGAAAACGGCCCGCCAGTTCGATGCCCCAAGGCAGATACGGTCCTTCGTTGGTAAACTTGACCAGGCACGAAATCAAAAGGCTTGCCGCAAGCAGCAGCGGCTTTTTTCGAATCCACTTCATCAAAACCTGATAATAAATGCTCATCAGGAACAGGCACGGCAAGAACCACAAAGCCGGAAACGCCACGTCGTTTCGCATTGCGCGGAAAATCCGACGTACAATATCAATGATTTCCCCTTGAGGAAGCTCCAGCACGAAGGCTTTCAGCGCCAGTGCCAAAAAACTGAACGCAAAATAGGGAATCAAGATTCGTTTGGCTTTTTCTGCCACAAACGCGCCCAAGGGCTTGTCCTTTCTTCTGCCGGCAGAAAAGCCGGATGCAAAGAATAAAATCCCCAGTGCAGTATTCTGCGCCAATATGCCAAAACGTCCCATTCCGTCTGTGTGCGCGAGGTAAACGAAATAGACGCCGATCAGTTTCATAATGTCCAGCCAGCCAAACCGCTCCTTCTGCTGCATGCCATGCCCCCTTTTTAAAAACAAAAGCCGTCCCATGTGAAAATCACATGGGACGGCTGAAAACCGCGGTACCACCCATTTTGGCTTTGTATAAGCCCACTCAAACCCTTTAACGCAGAGATACGAAAACGGCTGTGCAAAGTTCACCGTTTCTGCTCCAAAGCGACCATGCTTTCGCGTGTCTGCCGGTTTCCACCCGCCCGGCTCTCTTGTAAAGGCACTGATGCAAAAGCAACCTCTTTTTCACAGCATTTATGTATATAAGAATACTGTGTTCGCTTCGGTTTGTCAAGCGTCAGAGAATGATGCAGATCAGGCCCGAACAGCCTTCGTTGATCACGCGCTCCAATGTTTGCTGAATGCGCTGCCTGGCTTCCGGAGGCATGTTGAGCAGCTTGTTCTGCAACCCTTCATTGACCAGCTCATGCAGGCTTTTTCCAAAGATATTGCTCTGCCAGATTTTCAAAGGCTCGGCTTCAAAATCAGATAAAAGACTGGTCACCAGCTCTTCTGACTGCTTTTCCGTGCCCACAATGGGCGCCACCTCTGTGGCAATTTCCGCCCGCATCATGTGAATGGACGGTGCGCTTGCGCGCAGGCGCACGCCGTAGCGCCCTCCCTGCCGCATAATCTCCGGCTCCGCCAGCCGCAATTCATCCATGGACGGCAGCACAATCCCGTATCCCGTCGCATTGACTTCTTCCAGCGCACTTTCGATTTTTTCATACTTGCGACGAATATTCGCCAGATTGACAATACAGGGCATCAGGCTTGCTTCATCAAACACATCCAAACCGGTTTCTTCGCTAAGGATTTTGTAAAAGATATCCTCCTGCAGATTGAGCTCCATGACTACACAGCCGGTGCCCATATCCAGAGAACGCAGATGCCCGCCCTTGATGTATTCGCATTGAACCGGATTTCCCGGCTGAATCGCATCCTTCATGATAGAGATTCCCTCTGCGTACTGCTGAACCGCTTTATAGACGGAATCCTGAAGCCAATGACCCGGCTCCAACGCTGTCACCCAACGGGGCATTGCAAACGCGATCTCTTTCATGGGAAACTCAAACAGCACCTGTTTCAAAATCTCCGTGATATCTTCCACTGTCAGATCCACACAGCTCACCGGCAAAACCGGGCGCCCGTATTTAGCGCTCATGGCTGCAGCCAAATCCCTGCTTTCCGGCGATTCCGGAGCCACGCAGTTCAACAGGATCACATAGGGCTTTTGAATTGCATCCAGCTCTGCAATCACCCGCTGTTCCGCTTGCTCATATTCCGCTCTGGGAATATCGCTGATCGTTCCGTCTGTAGTAATCACCAGGCCGATGGTGGAATGCTCGCAAATTACCTTTCTCGTCCCTGTCTCTGCAGCCACATCAAAAGGTACTTCCTCTTCAAACCAGGGACTTTTTACCATGCGCGGCTTCTCATCTTCCTCATGGCCCATGGCGCCTACAACCATATATCCTACACAATCGATCAAGCGGGTTCGGAAGGTCACGCCGTTGTCAAGGTCAATAGACACCGCCTGTTCCGGAACAAATTTGGGCTCGGTCGTCATAATCGTTCGGCCGGCTGCCGACTGAGGGAGTTCGTCTCTTGCCCGCTGCGCAAACGCGTCGTTTTGAATTTCCGGCAGCACCATCAACTCCATAAACCGTTTGATGAACGTGCTTTTACCGGTGCGCACGGGCCCCACCACACCAATGTAAATGTCTCCACCCGTCCGTTGAGCGATATCCATGTAAATATCCGAATGAAACATCTCCTTTTCCCCTCCTTACAGTGATGACGGGATCAGCAATTTGCAGGCCTCTGTCAATGGGCCATCCGATACTTGATTGGCCGTTGCAATTGCCTGTGGAGAAGCCGCATATCTCTTTGCAATGTCAAAGAGATCCTCTCCCGGCTGTGCAAAATAGATACGCAATGCAATGTCCCCGTCTTTTCGCTCTCTGGGGCCCGTAGAGCGCACGTCCTGCAGCACATCTGTTTTTCGGAACCCCGTCACCAATGCTTTCACATGGACCGCAGCATGTGCTTCTGTTTCTGTTCCGGCCTGGCGTGCTGTTGTATCCTGGGCAGAAAGTTCATATTGCACCATCATATTCTGTGAGGCTTCCGGATAGATTCCCGGAAGAAGTTCCTCGCAGATTTTGTCATAACAGTCCAGTTCACCCAAGGCATTTTTACACAGTAAATGCAGCATCGCCCGGCAGCGCAGCACACTGCCCGCATCCTGCTCCACAATGTCCAGAGAGAGTGGTGTTGCCCAGGCTTCCAGAACTTGGGCATGCTCATCCGGAAGTGCACCGGATGTTCCCAATTCAAAGGCGCTGTCGATTTCATCCAGAATAAACTCCATGGAACGTTCGCCTCTGTTCATTTCAATCTCATCCTGCGTGGAAAAAGCATCACAGACAGCAATCTGTTGAATCTCCCGATACACCCGCACCTGAACCAATGCCGTAATGGAAAGCAGGTTTTGTTCGGGTGACTCTTCCGGGCCGGCAGTAATCGTACAGCCTGTGGGCTCCACTAACACGAAGGCCTTGCAGTTCTCACTTGCGCCATCCACATCCATCACCGTATTGAAGGGGGCCTGCTTTTTCTCATGAATGAATTCCTCCCCCGGAGCGGCTCGGTACACAATCTCCGTCGATAACGTTCCTTTCACGACCGCTTTTCCCGTCAGCAGCTTCACTTCGGAAATTTCGCTTTCGCACCGTGTGGAAAGAATCATCACAGGCATTTTTTCAAAAGAAATGTCTTCTTCTGCAGTAATCAGCTTTTCCTGAATTCCCACATTGGCAATCCCGGCCAGTTCGCAGGTTTTCTGCTCAATTCCGCCGCCTGCCAGTGCGGTAATGATCTCATTCTCTTCCTGTGCGCAGGCAGTGATATTTAATGCGTACGCGCCGCGCACATCCACGCGGCGTCCGCTGACAGCGCGACAATTCAGATATTCCGGTTCTCCTGAAATCTGAATGACAGGAGCAACATTGGCAGTTTCCCGCAGCTCCACCTGTTTTGTAAAGGGGATCTTCTGCTCTGTTTGACACAGCCCCTCTTCTCCATCGCCCTGATAGTATACAATACAGCGCAAATATCCTTCTGCCGTCAACCTGCCTGTCATTACCTGTTTTTGCAAAACAACCGGATACACAAAGCACTTCACAATTTTAAAGACTTGCGGCAGATAATCCGGGATCAAGATTTCCGTTTCCACCGGAAGTTCCAGCTTTGTCTCGCATATATTCTGCGAAGTCATCACAGTGTCTTGATACGATTTCAACTCCATACGTCCTGTCGCCCCTTTCGCTGTTCTAGCTAATCTATATTCACGGACGTGCCACAATATGAAAAAAGAAATCCGGATATGCGATTTTACCTGCATACCCGGATTTCTCCATAGCAAACGATTGAATTTATTTCACTTTAAAAAGCGCCTTCAAAATACCCGCCAGACATTTGGGACTTTTCCACACAACTACTTTCATTGCCCAATTCCTCCCTCTGCAATGGATTATGCCATTCTATACAAATGCAGAGAAAAATGTTCCTCCTTTTACATATGGCAGAACATCAAATATAAAGAACCTTTTTTGAAAGAGATCATTGCTTTCTCGTCCACAAATTCGTTGCTGACTCCCACCGGAAAAGCATTGGTCAGCGTGGCATCGGTAAGTGGATACTTCAGTCCGCGCAGTGTAACACCACCGGTCTCCTTTTCCGCCGTAAAGAGCGAAACATAGACGTCCTCTCTCTTTGCAAACTCATATGTTCCCGGAAGCAGAACTGTCACCTCTGTCGTCTCATCCACCAGAAATCCTTTTACACCGGATTGGGCCAAATAGAAAAGCGTTTGCAGGTTGGCCATCGTATGATCAAATCTCCCGCCGATTCCGCCCAGAATCACCACTTCTTCAAAGCCGATCTCCAGCGCTTTGCGCACTGCATAATAGGTATCTGTATCGTCTTTCTCCGCCGGGAGACGTACTGTGCGAGCATCCAGTTCCGGTGCTGGCGCACTGTCATAATCTCCCAAAAGCAGGTCCGTCTTGACGCCCAAAGCCCGGGCACTCTCGTATCCTGCATCTGCGGCAATCACATAATCCGCATTGTCCCACCACTCATGCAGTGCAGCGGAAACCGGCAAGGCTGCAAAAATCACACAGCGTTTCATAAACATCCTCTCCTGAAAAAGCAGAGGTGAGCACCGCTCACCTCTGCCAGTCATCCCGTTGCTTCGCTTCCTGATAAAGCGCAACGTAACTCTCATAACGGGTTTTATCCAATTCGCCCTGCTCCAATGCACGGCGTACGGCACACCCTTTTTCAACCAGATGCGAACACCCTGTAAACTGGCATTCTCCAAAATAGCGGGCAATATCCGGAAATGCAAACTGCAGATTCTCTTTCGGAATCGCGGCAGCCCGCTCCATATCCAAGCTGGCAAATCCCGGCGTATCTGCCACCAGGCCATCGCAACACTCGTAAAGCTGAACTTCCCGCGTCGTGTGACGCCCCCGACCGAGTTTCCGGCTGATTTCACCTGTTTCCAAAGAATGATCCGGCAAAAGTGCGCTGAGCAATGTAGACTTACCTACCCCGGAATTGCCGCAGAACACACTGAGCTTTCCGGAAAGCATCTCTCGCAAAGCATCCATTCCGGTTCCATCCATCGCATTGACGCACAAAACCGGAATTTGGGAATGTTCATAACAGCTTGCCAAACCGCTGGCACTCTCCAGATCCGATTTTGTAATCAAAAGGATCGGTTGCACATTCCGGTCCACTGCAATCGCAGTCAATTTGTCAATCACCAGTGTGCTCGGCACCGGCTGCACCGTGCTGGCCACAATGAAAAACTGATCCACATTGGCAATCGGCGGTCTGACAAACACGTTTTTTCGGGGCAAAATCTCTGAAATAACCCATGCGTCTGCCTGTTTTTCAAGGCGCACACAATCCCCTGCCACCGGGGTAATTTTTTTCTTGCGAAAAATTCCTTTGGGTTTGCACTCCACCACGCCTTCGCTGGTGTGAACATAATAAAAACCGCCGATGCCTTTTACAATATAATTTTCTAAAATCATTCCGGTGCCTTTCTTGTCTGCAGGCATACATAACAGAACTGATAGCCGTTTTCATCGGGCGGTGACCAGGAATGAACATGTCCGGTCTCTGTCACATCCGGCACTTCCGGCTCACCGGAAGAAACATAGAGCGTCACCGTGTCTCCAGCCTGCAAAAGAATTCCGGGCTGCGGCGACTGGCTCAGCACGGTTCCTTTCGGAGAAGAGCTGTCCCGTGTTACTACTTTGACCTTCAACTTCAGTGGAAGCAAAAGATTGTTTGCTTCCGACTGTGTTTTTCCGACGCAGTTCGGAACATTCGAACTCTTCGATTGATCCGCCTGGCTTACATAAAGGGAAACCGTTGTTCCTGTCTGCACGGTTTCGCCCGCCACCGGGTCGGTCCGTAGGACTGTATCCGGATCATCTTCTTCGCTTTCCTCATACCGAATCAAAACTTCGACGCCCAGCTCCTTCAATTTTTCCCGCGCCGTTTCCCGTTTCCATCCGGACACATCCGGAATTTCTACATATTCAGTACCCTTGCTTACACGCAAGGTAATCACCGAATTTTCTTTGACCTTTTTGGGCGGTTTCGGGGACTGATCGTAAATCACTCCCTCTTCCACCTCGGAATTATACTCTTCTTCAAACTGAAGCTTAAAACTGGCATAGGCAGGGTTGCTTTCCACTTCCTCACGTGTCATCTGCGTGAAATTGGGCAGCTCCACATCGTCGGCCGTCGTAAACAAAGGGTTGCCGGAAAACAGGAAAAGCGCCGCGATTAAAAGGATGCTGCACAGTGTAAAGACCAGCGTAAACCAGCCCATATAAAACGCAAAATGGTGTTTTTTCTTCACGGCATCTTCGTCATCTTCACCGCACACCTGTTTCGAAGCCGGCTCTTGCAGTGTCTGTGAAGTCTTTTCCGGCTCAATAGACGGCTGCGGAACTTCATCGTCCACCTGCTCATTCTGCAGGGGCACAAATTCCTGCTCTGCCTCTTCCTCTGCAGTGTCCAAAGATTCGGCCGCTGTTTCTTCTGCAACCGGCATCTGCTCAACGACCGGCTCCTCTTCCGCTGGCTCCTCCGGCGCTTCCGTCGTCACCGGTTCCTCAGCAACTACGTCTTTCTCAGCCGCCGGTTCGCTCATACTCACAGAAGTATCTTCTGCTTGCTCCGCCTCCCTGTCCGGTTCAACCGGTACTGCCGGCTCTTTCTCCACTGGTTCCGGCACAACAGATTCGTCAGAAATCTCAATCGCTGCCTGTTCCAATTTTCGGGGGCGAGGCCGCGGTGCCTGGTTGTTTTTCCGCGGCCGTCCCCCTTGTTTTCGCTGTTTCTTTCTTCTGGCTGGCGAAACAGATTTTTCCTTACCCTCTGCCGATCCGCTTTCTTCCCTGACAATTGGATCGTTGAAGATTTCCTTTTCATGTTCCATTACGAACGATATGACCTCCACTTTTCATTGATGCTTTTGGGCCGCACAATCAGCCTCCCGCACCTTCTGCCGGTGTGGATGAAGAAGACGGCACAACCGTCGAACTGGAAGACGGAACATCACCACCGGGAGTCGCACTGCCACCGTATGGGCCAACGACAACGTCGCCACCATTCTCGGTAAAGTCAACCGTGATGGTATCACTCCAGCCCGGAATGGGTCCTGTAATCACAAGCGTACGCACTCCGGAAGACGAGAACACAACGGCACTGCTGCCTGCTACGCCGCGGGTAGAATAAGCCGGCGCGCTCTGTCCGTCATCCAGCGTACATGTCCAAGTTCCGCCGTCATTGGTATCCAAGAACTGAAGCGTGATGGTACGATTGCGATTCTGAATTCCGGTAGAAACCGTATAATGCACTGCCTTGTTCTTCTTCAGTGTTGAACCGGCTTCCGGCGTCTGCGAAATAATAGTTCCGGCCGGCGCTTCATTTTCCACTTCATTGGCGGTTCCCAACGTCAGGCCCGCGGCCTCAAGCGTTTTCTGAGCCGTTTCCACATCCATATTGAGAATGCTGGGGACCAGCGCGTCTGTATCCACGTGCTCACGGCTGACCACGACTTCGACCATCTGGCCGCTCTCATATTCGGTATTGGCCACCGGATCAGTATTCAGTACAATGCCCTCCGCAACATCGGTGCTCTCCTGCTTTTTCACCCGCACGCTAAATCCGGCCTCTTTCAAAGTCTTCTGTGCCTCTTCCTGCGTCATGCCGACTACATCCGGCACGGTCAGCATCTGCACGCCTTTGCTGACGCGCAGCGTAACCACAGAGTTTTCCTTGACCTTTTTGGGCGCCTTGGGCGACTGGTCGTAAACAATCCCCGCTTCCTTTTCGCTGTTGTATTCCTCTTCCACTTCAAAACGGAAAGGATACTGACTATTATTTATGATGTCATCCACGTTCATATTCGTGAAGTTGGGCAAGTCCACATCATTATAGCGTGTAAAAAGCTGATTCGGCGCACTCTTGAAAATCACAATAACAAGAATGATCGCACCGATGGCAAATGCGGCCGCCACACCGGCCAAAATCGGAAGCGCCATCCGCCAATTTCCGCTGCCGGAAAGCGCACTGACAAAGCCGGCCTTTTTCGCCGGAGCTTTTCTCCGATTCGGTGTTCTGGCAGGTTGTTTTGAAGTCGTTTTACTCACCACTTTATCCACATAACGTGTCGGTTCCGGATCATTGAGATATTGGTATTCAAACTTCACACTCGGGTTACGCTTGAATTCTTCCAAATCCGCCAGCATGGCGCGCGCTGAAGGATACCGATCCCGCGGGTCTTTGGCCATCGCGCGATTGGTAATTGCTTCCAGCGCCTCCGGCACTGCGGCATTCAACTGGCGCAAAGGCGTAGGCGTATCGGAAATTTGTTTGATTGCCACAGAAACAGGACTGTCCGAATCGAAGGGAAGCTTTCCGGACAGCATTTCGTACATCATAATGCCGACAGAATAAATATCCGCCTTAGCATCTGTGGTATCGCCGCGTGCCTGCTCCGGACTGATATAGTGGACCGAACCAATGGCTTTGTCTGTCATGGTTTGGCTCTCGCTGCGTGAAAAGCGTGCGATTCCAAAATCCATCACTTTGATAGAGCCGTTGGAAAGGAGCATAATGTTCTGGGGCTTTACATCGCGGTGAACGATGCCCTTTTCATGGGCATGATGCAGTGCCAAAAGCACCTGCGTCACAAAATGCAGCGTTTCTTTATATGTGAGGGGCTGCGCGCGATACTCCATATATTCTTTCAGGGTGATTCCGTCGATGTACTCCATGACAATGTACTGCAAATTGCCCGTCATGTTTACATCGTACACCTTGACGATATTGGGATGATCCAACACAGAAATTGCTTTTGATTCATTTTTAAAACGACGAACAAGGTCTGTGTTCTCCAAAAATTCTTCCCGCAAAACCTTGATCGCTACTGTACGCCCTGTCTGCGTATCATGGCCTTTGTAAACATTGGCCATTCCGCCAGACCCCAACAGTTGTTCAATCAGATAACGGCCATCCAGCCGCTGGTTGATTAAATTATCCATATTATTTCTCCGCAGCCTCCACTTCTACAAGTAAAACCGTAATGTTGTCCAGTCCGCCCGCTTCCAGGGCGGCGTCCACCATACGATCTGCAGCAGTAAAGAAATCATCTTTTTCCAAGATGGACTCCATTTGATCAATCGTGACGAAATTACTCAGGCCGTCTGAGCACAGCAAAAGAATGTCACCCGGTCGAACCGGAATGGAATTACAATCCGTCAAGACCTCTGCCCCTACGCCCAGCGCCCTTGTGATCAGATTTTTGCGCGGATGGGTAGCAGCTTCCTGTTCCGTGATTGCCCCTTGCTCCACCAGCTCCTGCACCATGGAATGATCCCGCGTCAGCTGACTGAGTGTATGTCCATGATAAAGATACGCGCGTGAATCCCCGACATGTGCATAATACGCCATGCTCTTCTGGATAATGGCGCACACAGCTGTGGTACCCATTCCCCGCGTTGCAGGATTCTCCATCGCTTTTGTGTAAACAGCATCATTTGCTTCTTCCACAGCTGCGCACAAAAGCTCGTACGCGGATTCCTCATTGTGAACGCCCGGCACACCTTCCAGAAAAACCTCTTCCATTTTTGCCGTTGCCAGGTTGCTGGCCAGTCTGCCGCCACGCGCACCGCCCATCCCATCGCACACAACTGCCCACGCGGTATCATCCGGCAGGCGGCCGGCACGATAGCTGTCCTGGTTTTCCGCACGCTGGTTGCCAATATCCGTCTTCGCCACCAGCCTCATGTGGCTGTTCCCCCTTTTGCCTCACGCCGCAATTGTCCGCATGCTGCGCTGATATCTGACCCCAATCTCCGGCGAACCGTAGCATTTACACCCAGTTTTAAAAGCGTCTCCTGGAACCGTTTCACATTCGCTGCATCCGTCGCCGAATAGGGTGAGCCATCCACGGGGTTGATCGGGATCAGGTTCACATGAGCCCCCATTCCCCGAATCAGCCGTGCCAGTTCCTGCGCGGTGGCGTCGCTGTCGTTCACCCCGTGAACCATGGCATATTCAAAGCTGATTCGCCGGCCCGTCTCACGCTGGTACGAACGGCATGCATCAATCAACTGTTCCACCGGATACGCATCGTTCACCGGCATCATCGCACTTCGCATCTCATTGAGCGGGGCGTGCAAAGAAATGGAAAGCGTCAGCTGCAAATGTCTTTGCGCCAGCTTTTCAATCATCGGCACAAGGCCGCAGGTGGAAAGGCTGATGTTCCGCATTCCAATATTGACGCCTTCCGGAGATGAAATAATCGATAAAAAGTCCATGACGTTGTCAAAATTGTCGAGCGGTTCACCAATTCCCATCAGAACGATATGAGACACTCGCTGTCCCATGTCGGCCATGGCCGCATAAATTTCCCCTGCGATTTCCCCAGCTGTCAGATTTCGTACGCGTCCGCCCTGCGTAGATGCGCAAAAACGGCATCCCATACGGCATCCGACCTGTGAAGACACACAAACAGTATTGCCGTAAGAGTACTGCATCCATACCGTTTCAATGCAATTCCCGTCCGGCAGGCGAAACAGATATTTCACCGTACCATCCCGCGACTGCTGTCTCCTCTCAATGGAAAGCGTTTCGATCAGGCATTTTTCCTCAAGCTGTGCAAGAAACGTCTTGGGCTGGTCGGTCATCTCGGAAAAAGAATGCACGCCTCGCTGATGAAGCCAATGAAAAATCTGCTTTGCACGAAAAGCCGGCTGCCCTTGTTCTTTTACAAAAGAAGTTAACTGCTCCAGCGTGAATGAAGAAATCCTTATCTGACTCATTGTATCACAATCTCCATCAAGATTCTACCGAAAATCGCAAATTATCACCATTCAACGGGTTCTCTCCAAACATGCAACAAAAAAGCCGTCCGCTTCCTGCTCATATGGATAAAACGTCGTCATTCCACTATTTTCTTTCGAATACGGTACTTTTTTCACATAAAATTCAGAATTTTCCCGCAAAAACGCCTGCACTGTTTCTTCGTTTTCATCCGGATTTAAAGTGCAGGTAGAATATACAAGTCTGCCGCCGGGTTTTACATACTTTGCCGCCGTGCACAGAATCTCGCGCTGGATGCGCAAAAGTTCCGGAAGTCCTTTCAGGTCCTTGCAGCGTATATCCGGTTTTTTCGACAAAATTCCCAAACCGGAGCAAGGCACATCGCACAGCACCGCATCTGCGTCACACAGCTTTTTATCAAATACGGCTGCATCCGCGCAGCGAACCTGCCCGCAGGTCACACCGCACCGCCGGAAGGCCTCTTCAATCAAGGACAGCCGATTCTCCGCCGCATCCCGGGCACAGAGCTGTCCCCGGTTTTCCATATACTGTGCCAGAGTCACACTCTTGCCGCCCGGCGCGGCACAAAGATCCAGCACTTTCTCTCCGGGTCTTGGAGACAAAGCGGCACAGGCGATCTGCGATGCTTCTCCCTGCACATGAAACATTCCTCTTTGGAACGCCTCATCTGCGGCGAGATCCCCGTGAAAATCCACATAGAAGCATCCCGGCACCCGGCCTTCCCGCACGGAGACTCCCTTCTCCTGAAAGTACTTTCGCAAAATCTCCGGACTGGTTTTCAACGAATTCACCCGAATGCACAAATCCGGATGTGAAAAGCTGGCGCGCAGAATTTCTTCACAGCGATCAGGCAGTTTTTCCAAAAACAAAGCCGCTATTTCCGGGGAAACACTGTACACCACGCTCAACCGCTGTATTGGATCGGAAAAGGTTTCCTTCTCCAAATCAATTTCCGAAGCCCGGCGCAACACAGCATTGACCAATCCCGACGCACTGGTTTTCCGCATTCCTTTGGTCAGCAGCACCGATTCGTTAACTGCAGCATGAATCGGAACACCGTCCATCCACCGAATCTGATACAATCCTGCGCGCAAAATAGCCCGCACCACTGCGTCCAATTTGCGCAAAGGGCGGTTTAAACATTTCTGCAGTAAAAAATCAATGGTGAACTGCCGCTCTACCACACCGTAAAAGACAGCGGAAAGGAATGCTTTCTCCCGGGCAGAAAACCGGGGGTTTTTCTCCAGTACATTCTGCAGCACCAGATTGGAATAGCCCCCCTGCTCCTGCCGCAAAAGCGCGTTAACGGCTGCGTAACGAACCTTATCCATGTTTCCCTGTCCTCATTCCAAAACGTCGCCCACGCTAAAGCGGCGCCCTGCGGCCCAGGCGTTGCCCGCCATGGGTTTACTGCCTTCCGGCACAACTTCCACCAGTTCCAGCGCGCCCTCTTTGCATGCAACAATCAGCGGATTCACCGACAAAATCTGTCCGGGAGCGCCGTTCTCCGAATGCCGTTTGGTGCGGCGCACCTTAATTTTTTTGCCATCGTATACAAAATACGCAATGGGCCACGGATTCAGCCCGCGGACAAGATTATGAAGCTGCTGCGCCGGCTGCGCGAAATGGAACAAAGCCATCTCTTTGGACAGCGGTGGTGCCAAGGTTGCCTGATCGTGCTGCTGCGGAACAGGAGCGACCTCTCCCGCGGCAATGCGGCGGATTGCGGTGCACAACAGGGCAGCGCCTGCGCCGGATACTTCTTCAAACAGCTCTCCGCTGGTCATATCCTCCGGAATGGCAACCTTCTGCACAAAAAGGATGTCTCCTGTGTCCAGCCCTTCATCCAGCTGCATGATGGTGACGCCTGT
This sequence comes from Ruthenibacterium intestinale, assembly GCF_040096265.1. Lineage (NCBI taxonomy): Bacteria > Bacillati > Bacillota > Clostridia > Eubacteriales > Oscillospiraceae > Ruthenibacterium > Ruthenibacterium intestinale. The sequence goes on along the minus strand of NZ_JBBMFA010000078.1, from coordinate 5,668 downwards.
TTCTTTCTCGCCGTGAATAACCGCCCATTGCACCGGAGCCGCCCCGCGATATTTGGGCAAAAGCGACACATGCAAATTGATTGCGCCGTACCGGGGAATTTTCAAAATTTCCGGCGGCAAAATACGCCCATAGGCCACCACGACAATCAAATCCGGTGCCAGCTGGCGAACCTGTTCCACAGCCTGCGGCGTGCGCAGCGTTTTAGGCTGAAAAACATCGATCCCGTGCGCCTGCGCAACCTGCTTCACCGGAGGAGCCGTCAGAATCTGCTTGCGCCCCACGGGCTTGTCCTCACGGGTAAACACCCCGCAAACCTTATACTCTTCAGGAAGAGTCTCCAGCATCGTACGCAAACTCTGCGCTGCGATGTCCGGCGTTCCCATGAACAGAATTCTCATGATTTATTCCTCTTCTTCGATCTCGTCTTCTTCCAGATCTTCATAGAAATACTCTGCGCGGTCCAAAATGGTAACCCCGTTTAAGTGGTCGTTTTCGTGGCAAATGCAGCGTGCCAGCATTCCTTCTGCCTCAATTTCAAAAGGATTGCCATTTCGGTCAAAGGCACGCGCCTTCACTTTGGCCGGCCGACGTACCGCACCGTTGCGTCCCGGGAAGGAAAGGCATCCCTCATACTGCATAATCTCGCCTTCCGTCGAAAGGATTTCCGGGTTGATAAACTCCAGATACTTTGTCTCGTAATCCTCCGGACGCTCGCCGTCTTCCGGCAAATCCCGTTCGTCAATGCTGATAAAAATCCGCCGCATGACGCCAACCTGAGGTCCTGCCAATCCATATCCGTTAGCATCCGCCAGTGTTTCCCGCATGTCATCCAGCAGCTGCGCCAAACGGTCATCAAAAGCCGTTACAGGGCGGCACTTCTTTTTCAAAATCGGATCTCCATCCTGCACAATCGTTCTCAAAGCCATCTTATAAACCTCCCAATCAAATATCCGCATCGGAATAAAAGTCAAGATAAACCGAAGCCTGCGATGCAAGTCCCTTTTCATTGTATGCGTCCAGCACTGCACGCATCAGTTTTCGAAAAGCCGTATCGTTGCGGCATTTCAACGTTAATTTATATCGATAATGGTGATTGACCATCGCCACGTTCATGGGCGCAGGCCCCAGTACCCGCAGCGGGACGTTCGTCATGCGCCGGGCATTTTTCTGTACCAGCTGCGCGAATTCGTAAGCGGCGCGCATCACCTTCTCATCCTCAGCCCCGCTGAATCCCACCATGCAAATGGCACAAAAAGGCGGGTAAAGATTCAATTTGCGAAACTGAATTTCCTGGTCATAAAACGAACGGTAATCCTGGCAGGCCGCCAGCTTCAGCACCGGATGCTGCGGATCTACTGTTTGAATCAACGCGCGGCCCGGACGATCGGACCGTCCACCGCGTCCAACCACCTGCGTGATCAGACTGAACACATTTTCGAACGCGCGAAATCCCTGCGCAAACAGCAACTGATCAATGCCGAGAACCCCGACCAGCGTTACCTTTTCAAAATCCAAGCCCTTGGCTACCATTTGCGTACCGAGCATAATGTCGTATTCGCCGTTTGCAAAACGGCGAAGCATGGTCTCGTGAGCATTCTTTCCGGACGTGGAATCCAAATCCATACGCAGGACGCGCGCCCTGGGGAAGCGTTCTTTTAACTCCTCTTCCACACGCTGTGTTCCAAACCCGGTATACTTCATTTTTCCGCCACAGGTCGGGCAGATTTCCGGCACCGGTGAAATGCTCTTTCCGCAGTAATGACACAGCAATTTATGATCTGCTTTATGATACACCATCGGGACACTGCATGCATCGCACTTGATCACTTCGCCGCATGCGGTACACATTCCCACTGTTTTATAACCGCGCCGATTCAATAGTAAAATACTTTGTTCTCCGCAATCCAGATTGCGCTGCAGCTCCTGTGCCAAGCGGTTGCTGATCGCACCGGAATTCCCCTGCGCCAGCTCTTCCCGCATGTCCACCATGGCCACATCCGGCAACGGCATTCTGTTGTACCGTTCGGTCAGTTCCACCAAATGATACCGGCCGGCACAGGCTGCATGATAACTCTCAATCGACGGTGTTGCGCTGGCAAGCAGCAACAAAGCACGATGTGTTACTGCGCGGCGCTTGGCAATGTCGTGTGCCAAAAAGCGCGGAGCATTTTCCGAATGGTATGTGTGCTCCTGCTCTTCATCGATGATAATGACACCAATCCGTGAAAGCGGTGCAAAAATCGCACTGCGGGTCCCCACCACAATATCCGCGCCGCCCGTTTGAATCTCCCGCCATTGAAGAAGGCGCTCTGTGTTGGAAAGCGCAGAATGCTGAACCGCCACCCGGCTGCCAAAGGCCGTTTTTAAGCGATAAATCATCTGCGGCGTCAGCGATATCTCCGGCACAAGCACCAATGCCTGTTTTCCCTGCGCGATTGCCTTTTCGATCAATTTCAAAAATACAAGCGTTTTTCCGCTGGAGGTGACCCCATGCAACAGAGCGGCATGAGGATTTTCGTCATCCATGAAAGAAGCCAGCTGAACAAAAGCCTTTTGCTGGGCCGGACTCAGCGCAGGCGTTTCTCCAGACGCGGTGTAATGTTCATACAGAGAAAGCGTACGGTCACGCTGGGTGCGGATCAGAGTTCCCTGCGCACACATACGATCCAAAACATTTTTGCTGATTCCGATTTCCAGCAGCTGCGTCTGCGTCAAGGGCCCTTGCTCCAAAGCATCCCACACCGCACGCTGTTTTGAAGTCCATTTGGACGGAACGGCTCCACGCTGGTATACATTTTCTGTATGCCGAACAATTTGCTTTTGAAGCCGCGGTTTTCCCCCTTCATTTACCGCTTTATACTGCGCGCCATAGGGGATCACCGCTTTTACCGCTTCGTAATATGTGCAAAAGGTCTTTTCTCTCAACTCATGCACCAGTTCCAAAAGTTCCGGAGAAAGACGCGCTTCTTCGGGGGCAACATCGTAAATTGCTTTCAGTCGCTTGTCCGGCTGTTCCTGGCAATCCACTGCCAGAACAACACCCATCCTTGCTTTGGCGCTGCCGCGTCCGAACGGAACAAGGACCATACTGCCGATCTGAACACGCTCAGACAAAACATCCGGCACCAGATAGGTATAAAGTTTGTCAAAATGAATGGTAGCTCCCGCCACCGCTACCTGTGCCGTGATTGCCAAAAGCTCCGCTCCTTATCTGTTCATTCTTCCAATCGCTTGCGCAAAATGGAATAAACTTTCTCAGCACAACGGTCCACGTCATCGTTGACGACCGAAAAATCATACTGTGCTTTGCGTTCAATCTCTTCCTGCGCTCTTGCAAGCCGCTTTTGAATGACATCTTCCGGCTCTGTTCCACGGCCGTGGAGACGTCGGCTCAACTCTTCCAGGCTGGGCGGCATAATAAACACCAGCGTGGAATCCGGATACAACTTCTTAATATTGGCTGCACCGATCACTTCAATCACCAACACCACGGGAATTCCCGCGTCCAGCCGCCGATCGACTTCGGATTTCGGCGTGCCATAATACCGATCACAGTAATGCACATACTCCAGCATTTCGCCGCGCTCGATCTTCTGTTCAAACGTCTCATTGGTCATGAAATAATAATCAATTCCCTCTTTTTCACCATTGCGAGGTGCACGGGTTGTAGCAGAAACCGACAACTCGATTTCCGGATACTTTTCCATCATGCGGCGAACGACTGTGTCTTTTCCCGCGCCCGAAGGGCCGGAGACAACCAGCAGATGACGCTCCTTATTCATCTTCCAATTCCTCCTCATCTTCGGATGTATCTGTGAAGCGATTTGCCACCGTCTCGGGCTGAATTGCCGACAAAACCACATGATCCGAATCCGTTATGATTACCGCACGAGTCCGGCGTCCATAGGTCGCATCGATCAGTGTTCCTTTATCTCGGGCCTCCTGCACAATCCGCTTAATCGGTGCAGACTCCGGACTGACGATTGCTACCAAGCGGTTCGCACTTACCATATTGCCAAATCCTATATTGATCAGCTTCATAAAAGTGTTCCCTCTCCTATCCTAAATCGTACGTCATTCAATATTTTGAATCTGTTCCCGGATCTTCTCGATTTCACCCTTCATATCGACTACCATGCGGGTAATTTCCAGTTCGTTGCATTTGGAACCAATGGTATTTGTCTCGCGGTTCAGTTCCTGTGTCAAGAAATCCAATTTTTTTCCGATGGGAGAATTCATCTCCAAAAAATCTCTGTACTGTGCAATGTGACTGTGCAAACGAACCGTTTCCTCATCCACGGCCGTCTTGTCCGCAAAAATCGCCGCCTCCGTCAAAAGACGAGCTTCATCAATGTTCCGGTCTTCCAGGATAGTCTGCAGCTTTGTATAAAGCTTTTCGGTATAGCGCGATACTCGGCCCGCGCTGTTTTCTTCAATAGCCGACACTGTTTTTTCCAGAAATGCCAAACGGCCAAGGATATCCTCTTTGAGCTTTGCTCCCTCCACGCCGCGCATCTCCACAAAGTTGGCCAGAGCTTTCTGTGCCACCGTCTGAACATCCTGCCAAATCTGTTCCTCATCCTGCGGAGCCTTCTTGGCAGTAAACACATCCGGGAGACGAATCAAAGATGATGCTTTCAAATCATTCGCAATGTTCAGTTCCGCGCACAACTCATTCAGCGCATTGGAATATTGGCGCGCCAATTCCACGTTTGGAACGATTTCCGTATCAACCGTTTCCAAATTCTGCACCGTCAGGCCCAATTCAACCTTTCCTCGGGAAATATCGGCCGAAAGAAGTTTTTTCAGCCGATCATCCAGAAAGGCATAGCTGCGCGGCATACGCGAAGAATATTCGAAAAAGCGCGAATTCACACTTTTGATTTCCACCGTGATATCGCGGCCATGCAATACTTCCTCCGCACGGCCGTATCCCGTCATGCTTAAAATCATATTCCTTTCCTCTTTCACCAAATAATAGTTAGGTTTATTGTACACTTTTTCCAGATTATTTGCAAGAAAAAGGGAGTGTGTCCACTCCCTGAATCTCCTTTATTTTATGTCTCAAAATTGTTTTAAAAAAGAAACAAGCGCACTCCTGTACAAGGGGAATCTGCTCTCCGGGCACAATTTGCCTGCTGCCCACAGCGCAAGCAATTCCTCCCAGTCTACAAGAATCGCCTGTACGGTCTCCTGTTCATCCAGCACCACCTGAGGAAGAGCAAAATTCATGCGAACCGCATACGTGTCCACAAAACGATCTTTCAGTCGGATACTGTGTATCAGATACATGTTTTCCGGATCCGCCCTCAGCCCGGTTTCTTCTCGCAGCTCCCGAACAGCACCACACAGACTGCTCTCTCCCGCCTGAATTGCGCCGCCTGTACATTCCCACATCAATCCTTTCGGCTTAGAAGGATGCCTCTGTGTCAGCAGCACTTTGTTTTCGAAGTTGACCGTCCACACATCTCCCACCAGATGATAGTCCCCCGGTGCCAGCGGCTCTCCCCGAACGTGCGTTCGACCTGTAGGAGCGCGGTTCACATCATACACATCCCAAAGCTCTGCCATACCCGTCCCTCCGTTCTGTAAAATAGTAACCCACCAGCGAAGCTGGTGGTTCTTCAGAAGCGGGCAAAGCCCTAAAATACTAGCCACGCCTAAAGG